>CAZUHZ010000095.1:0-7952 GCA_964620895.1 uncultured Dysgonomonadaceae bacterium
GCTTTCTTTCAAAAGCGATGCAAAGGTAAAACATTTTTTTTATTAACCAAAAAATCACAGTGTAAAATTATCACTTTCTTTCTTTTGTTTTTCCTTATCTGCTCAATTCGTTTTTTTTCTCAATATCTTCTTATTTACTTTCAGTAGGTTACGTGTCTTTATTCAAAATGAATTCAAATAAAATAAAATCTTGTTTTTGTCAATCTTTTTCTGAAATTTGTTTGTTATGACTCGAAAAGTGGATTGTATATGGTGAATAAAAAAAGAGTTTCCCATTTTTTTATCAGGAAAACTCTTTTAGTTTTTAGTTTTATTTATTGCAAAGACAAATTATTATACGAGCTTGTACAACATTTCAATCTCTGCAGCCCATATTTCTTGGTCGGGTGTTTCTAAAATAATAGGCATTTTGTCGAATCTGTTATCTTTCATCATCAATTCAAAAAGCGTCATTCCCATTACACCTTCACCAATAGAGTGGTGACGGTCAACTTTGGTTCCTACTTCTTTTTTAGAATCGTTTAAGTGTATTCCTTTTAGGTATTCAAATCCTACAATATCGTCAAATGATTGGAAGGTCTCTTTGTATGATTCCTCTGTTCTTATTTCATAGCCTGCTGCCAATGTGTGAGCTGTGTCAATACAAACTCCTACACGCGATTTATCTTCCACCTTATCTATTATATGAGCTAGTTGCTCAAATGTATGCCCCAGATTGGTGCCTTGTCCTGCAGTGTTCTCTATAACTGCTGTAACGCCTTTGGTTTGATCCAATGCTATGTTGATTGACTCAGCAATGCGGTCGAGGCATGCATCAATCTCTATTTTGTTGAGATGACTGCCAGGGTGAAAATTGAGTCGGTTTATTCCTAGTTGCTCACAACGTTGCATTTCGTCTAAAAATGCATTGCGCGATTTTGTTAAGGCTTCCTCTTCGGGGTGTCCTAAATTGATGAGATAGCTATCGTGTGGCAAAACATAGTCCATATCGAAGCCAAACTCTTGACACCTCTCTTTAAATAGTTCAATGTTCTTTTCTGTAAGGGGAGCCGCTTTCCATTGGCGTTGATTTTTTGTGAATAGAGCAAATGCTTTAGCTCCAATTTTGTGAGCATTTACGGGTGCGTTTTCTACGCCTCCTGCTGCACTAACGTGTGCTCCTATAAACTTCTTCATGTTATGTTTATATTTTTAATTGTTATTCAAATTGCTATACTAACAAAAGTACACTATTAATGATTCATTTGAAAAATATAATCCAACTCTTTTTGCTTTTATAGCAAGCAAAAGGGGAGTGATGTGGCGATTGGAATGTGATAGAATAGAATGAAAGGGGTTATTGCTACTCGGTTGTTTTGTTTTTTTCGAGATAACGTAACAGTGCTTCAGACTTTCCTTTTTCGAACTTTAGTTTTTCGACTTCTAAGATGATTTTTGAAAACTCGAAAGCTTGAGCTATAGCTCTTTTTTCGGTTGTAGATAAAGTTTTTGAGTAGTTTCTTGTTCCCATAAAGTAGATGGTGATAGGGCTATCTTGAAAAGTATATATAAATTCAGCTACACCATTTTCATCGTTTCCAAAGAAACGAACTATCTCGTAAGTCTTATTGAGTGTCTTAAATTTGTAATTCAAGCCATCGGCTGTTACAGTTAAGGTTTCGGCATAAGAGCCGTCGGCAATTGAAGCTTTTATTTTATTGTGATTGATGTTGACTCCACTCAACACACTCTCTAAATAGAGAACTCCCTTTTCGTTTACACCAGAGCGGAGTGTGTTTTGCTCTAATGTTTTGGGAGAGGGGGTGAGTTTTGGTATATAGTTGCCAAACTCTTGGTAGTCTTTGTCGCGCACAAAGTCGAAATTGACATGTTGCTTTTTCAGTTTTGTGATGCTTGCCTCCATCATTGAGTCTATAAAATTTATATTTCTTTTGTTTTCGGCCTTGCGCACTTCTTGCATCAAGTCGAATCCTGCTCTTATCTCTTCAAAAGCTTTAGGGAAAAGTATTTTGATACTATCGATATTTGACTTTGCAACTTCATAGTTATCTTGCTGAAGAGCTTTCTCTGCAATGTTTAGATAATCCCTTGCTTTCTTTTTATTGCTATTGCAAGATGTTGCAACAAGTAGTATTGCAACCACAAAAAGTTTAGAAAAACATTTATATCTATTGCTGTAAAAAATCACCTTCATTTTTTTCTCTAAAAATAGTTTTATACTACAAAATTAAGAGAAAAAGATGGGCAAACGGTCTAATTATTGTATTTTTGCATACAATAACAGATATTCAACAGATGTTTATTACACAAGAAGCTATAAATCAGCACTTAAGTAAGCCAGTTTTCGGTGTATTATCGGAGGCTGCCGACGAATTAGGTTTAGAAACATACCTCATTGGTGGGTTTGTTCGCGACATTTTTTTGTATCGCAAGTCTAACGACATAGATATAGTAACCATTGGTAGCGGAATAGAGCTAGCAAAGGTAGTGGCAAAGAAGTTAGGAAAGAATGTGAGGGTTACAGTTTTTAAAAACTTTGGAACAGCACAAATTAAGTATAAGCAGTACGAATTGGAGTTTGTAGGTGCACGAAAAGAGTCGTACATGCGCGATTCTCGCAAACCTATTGTGGAGGATGGTACAATAGAAGATGATCAAAATCGTAGAGATTTTACCATCAATGCACTTGCTTTATGTCTCAACAAAGAGAGGTTTGGCGAGCTAGTTGATCCTTTTGATGGTTTGCAAGACATGGAGAACCTTGTTATAAAGACTCCTCTTGACCCAGACATCACTTTTAGCGACGATCCATTGCGAATGATGCGTGCTATACGTTTTGCATCGCAACTCGGTTTTGATATCCTCCCCCATACGTTTGATGCTATTGAGCGAAATAAAGATAGAATAAAAATTATATCGAAAGAGCGCATAGTGGACGAGCTCAACAAGATTATTTTGTCGCCAAAACCTTCAGTAGGTTTTGTTTTGCTCGAAAAGACAGGGTTGTTAGATATTATCTTTCCTGAATTGGTAGCACTTAAAGGTGCTGAAACAAAAGATGGAGTGGGGCACAAAGATAATTTTTATCACACACTTACAGTGTTGGACAACATATCTAAAGCAACTGACAAGCTATGGCTGAGATGGGCTGCATTGCTTCACGATATTGGCAAGCCTGCCACAAAACGATGGGAGCATAAGCATGGTTGGACTTTTCATAATCACGATTTTGTGGGGATGAAGATGATACCTAAAATATTTCGTCGGATGAAGTTGCCACTCAACGAAAAAATGAAGTATGTTCAAAAGATGGTTTCTTTACACATGCGTCCTATGCAATTGGTAGAAGAGGAGGTTACAGACTCTGCAATACGCCGTTTGCTCTTTGATGCGGGCGACGACATAGATGAGCTGATGCAACTTTGTGAGGCAGACATTACTTCTAAAAATCCGCATAAGGTTCGTCGATTTCTTCAAAACTTTAAAATAGTTAGGCACAAGTTGAGAGAAATTGAAGAGAAAGACCGTGTGCGCAACTTTGAACCTCCTATTGATGGGAATGAGATTATGCAGCTATTTAATTTAGGACAAACCCCTATAGTGGGTAAACTAAAGTCGGCTATTAAAGATGCAATTCTAGATGGAGAGATTCCAAATGAGTATGAAGCAGCTTATCAGTTTTTGATAACCAAAGCAAAAGAATTTGGTATTGAATCTTCTGTTTATAAGACAAATAAGGATGAGTAGTGAGCCTTTAGATAAGAGGTAGTTCTATAGCATGAGAAAAATGAGGATGATTTATTGCAACATATTTTATCTGAAAAGTGTTATTAAGATAACGCTTTTGTAAAAACTATCTATAATCCTAATAATTAATTTGTACATTTGTCTAACAAAATTACCCATTTTAGGGTTGTGTAAATGAAGAAAAACAAAACAATACTAACAATAGCTGCTTCTCTTTTGATGTTTTTTGTGGCTTGTAACACAGAAAAAAAAAGTTTTTCGCTGAAAGAAAATCAAGTGAAGTTTGATACTTTAATTGTTGAAAAAAGGCAATATTTGTATAACGATACCGCAAATCCATTTTGCGATTTAAATGTGCATTTTGTATATCCTGTAACAAGCTCTAGAGCAGATTTGAAAAGACTTCAGCAACTTTTTATTCGCAATGCTTTTGGTCAACCTTATGATGATTTGTCTCCAGAAGAAGCAGTAGAACGCTACACAAAAAACTTTTTAAGGAACTATGAAACAGATGCACGCATCTTTCAAAATGAGTTGCAAGATAAAGAAAATCAGTCACCTATCGACTCTTATAATTTCGATTTATATCACGAAGGTGAGCTTCAATCAAATGAGTTTTATTCGTATCTCGAAACATTGTCAACTAAGGTTCATTTCAATAAGAATAGTTTGCTGTCGTTTCAAGTATGTCGTGCAAACAATAAAGGGCGGGCTGCTACTTATAGCACCAAGAACAACTACGTAATTAATCTTCAAACGGGCAATTTAGTTACAGAGAACGAACTGTTTGTAGCTGGTTATGACGTTGCTTTGCAGCAATTGTTTGAAAATAGCCTTATACAACAAAACAATGTTGCAACTGTGTATGAGTTAGAAGAGTTGGGTTATTTTGGAATTGATGAAATAATGCCCAATAGGAATTTCCTTATTGATGATGAAGGGATAACTTATATTTTCAACAAAGGCGAATACTCAGCTTATTTGTTGGATGCTCCAGAAGTGTTTATACCATTTTATGATCTGAGATTGTTGTTGAGAGAAAACACCTTAATCTCTAAATTA
This sequence comes from uncultured Dysgonomonadaceae bacterium, assembly GCA_964620895.1. Lineage (GTDB taxonomy): Bacteria > Bacteroidota > Bacteroidia > Bacteroidales > Dysgonomonadaceae > UBA2632. The sequence goes on from CAZUHZ010000095.1 coordinate 4,810, forward strand.
GCCGAACAATAAAAATATAGTGAAAATAATTCAAAATTACTTCCCTTCGCTTACTAGCAATCAAGTTAATCAATTTGAAGCACTGTTTGATTTATATAGTGAGTGGAATGAAAAGATAAATGTGATATCTCGCAAGGATATCCAAAATTTATATCTGCACCATGTGCTTCACTCTTTGGCTATTGCCAAGTTTGTCAATTTTGCTCCACATAGCCGAGTTTTAGACGTTGGTACTGGTGGAGGCTTCCCTGGCATCCCACTAGCAATATTTTTTCCTGAACAAGAGTTTGTGATGATTGATAGTATTGGTAAAAAAATTAAAGTGGTAAACGAAGTGGCACAAGCAATATCTCTTACCAATGTAGAGGCTACGCATAGAAGAGTGCAGGACGAAAAACGCAAATACGACTTTGTTGTAAGCCGTGCAGTAATGTCTATCTCTGAATTGGTGAAACTAGTGCGTAAAAACATAAGCCCAACTCATAACAATGCGCTCAACAATGGTCTCATTTGTCTTAAAGGGGGAGATTTGGCAGATGAGCTGAAACCTTTTAAAAACATAGCCGAATCATTTCCTTTGACAGACTACTTCTCTGAACCTTTTTTTGAAACAAAAAAATTAGTTTATTTACCTATTATTTAATAAACTATAAAGGGGATAGTTTCTTTCTTGAAGTGGAAAGAAAACCTTATTTTTGTATATACTATAATGTAATTTGAAGCATGCGTCTGCTCCAAAAATCATCTATTGCTGATTTTTAGTATTTTTCTTCCCTTTGTTTCTTAAGGGAAAAGACTAATAATTAGCACCCTACCAAAGTCCTCTTCAGTGGATTTAGAGGCGGAAATAAATGAGATTGACTTTTCAGAGTAGCCTCAAGCGTTACAAATAAAGGTTTGAAATAAAATGAATATAAAAATATTTGAGTTTAATCCAATAGCAGTAAACACCTATGTTTTGTTTGATGAAACTGGTGAATGCGTTATTGTTGATGCGGCATGTTTTTACCCTAATGAGCAACAGGAACTTCTGAAGTTTATCAACGATAAAAAATTAGTGGTAAAACACCTATTAAACACACACCTACATTTCGATCATGTTTTTGGGGTTAACTTTATAGAAGAGCACTTTGATGTGAAAATGCAAGCTCACAAAGGTGATGAGTTTTTACTTGCTAGCATGGATCAACAAATGGCTATGTTTGGTTTCCCCTCCAATGGTAAATATATACCTACAGTGGGGAAGTATATCGATGAAAATGAGATTATAAAGTTTGGCAATCAAGAGTTTTCGATTATGAATGTGCCAGGTCATTCACCAGGTAGTCTTGTTTTCTATAATCAAAAGGAGGGTTTAGTTGTTTCGGGCGATGTTTTATTTAATGGTAGCATTGGTCGTACCGATCTTCCTCAAGGAGATTACAACTTGTTGATAGATGGAATAAAAACAAAACTACTTACTTTGCCAGGCGATACAATGGTATATCCTGGACACGGTCCTGCTACTACTATAGGTGAAGAAAAGAGGGTTAATCCCTTTTTGCAATAGAAAAGATTGTTTTAAACAAGCAGAAGTAAATAACATTAGAATAAATATATATTATGGAAATGGAACACTTTAAATCTCGACATATTGGAATTAATGCTGAAGAGCAAAAGATAATGTTGGATTCCATTGGAGTTTCTTCATTAGACGAACTGATTAGTCAGACTATTCCAGAAGATATTCGACTAGGAGAGCCTATGGATTTGCCAAAAGCTCTTACCGAACAGGAGTATGCCGAAGAAATATCAGAAATAGCAGCTAAAAACAAGGTTTTCACCTCTTATATTGGCACTGGGTGGTATGATACTATCACTCCTGCAGCTATATACCGAAACGTTTTCGAAAGTCCAGGATGGTACACTTCTTACACACCCTATCAAGCGGAGATATCGCAAGGAAGATTGGAAGCTTTGCTCAATTTTCAAACAGCCGTTAGCGAATTGACAGGATTGCCTTTGGCAAATAGTTCTTTGCTCGACGAAGCTACGGCTGGTGCAGAAGCTGCATCTATGATGTACTCCTTGAGAAGTAGAGAGCAAAAAAAGGATAAGAGTAATAAACTGTTTGTTGACAAAGAGTTATTCCCTCAAAACATATCTGTAATCCGTACTCGTATGGAGCATTTTGGTATTGAGATGGAGATTGGCGACTACAAAACAGTTGCACTAAACAATTCATACTTTGGTGCCATTGTTCAATATCCAAATAACAATGGAAACGTTGACGATTATAGCGACTTTGTAGATAAAGCACATGCTGTAGATTGTAAAGTGGCTGTTGCGACAGATTTGATGGCATTGGTTATGCTAACTCCTCCAGGAGAGTGGGGTGCTGACATTGCATTTGGAAGTAGCCAAAGATTTGGTATTCCTATGTATTTTGGTGGTCCATCTGCTGGTTTTTTTGCAACAAAAGACGAATATAAACGCCAAGTGCCTGGTCGAATAATAGGCGTATCTAAAGATGCTTATGGTAAAGAGTCGTATAGAATGGCACTGCAAACACGCGAGCAACACATTAGGCGCGACAAAGCAACTTCAAATATCTGTACTGCACAAGCTCTTCTAGCTACTATGTCGTCTTTCTATGCCGTATATCATGGTCCAGAAGGACTTAAAAAGATATCTAAACGTATCCATTCAACAGCAGTGTTAGTTGCCGACGAATTGGAAGAGTTAGGATTTAAACAAACAAACGAACTTTTTTACGATACGCTCAAGGTAGAGCTTCCCGAAGATATATCGCAAGATACATTGCGTGAAAACGCTGAAGAGAGAAGTATCAATCTACGCTATTACGATAGTGGGGAAATTGGCATTAGTATTGACGAAACAACTAACGACTATCGTGTTTGCGAATTGTTGGCTGTGTTTGCTATGACTGTGGGGAGTGCAAAAGAATTTGTGGTAGAAAACTTGGATGATAAAGTGTCTATCCCAGAAGAGTTTTTACGCACTTCTGAGTTTTTGACACACCCTAATTTTAATAGCTATCATACAGAGACAGAGCTTATGCGTTACATTAAACGCTTAGAGAAAAAAGATATTTCACTAGCACACTCAATGATTTCTTTGGGGTCGTGTACAATGAAACTCAA
>CAZUHZ010000096.1:0-7939 GCA_964620895.1 uncultured Dysgonomonadaceae bacterium
GCGACTTGTCCCTACAAGGCTAGGGGTCAATCTGCTCACTGTTCACTGCTCACTGTTCACTGTTCACTGCTCACTGCTCACTGCTCACTGCTCACTGTTCACTCATCCCCCAATGCCTCACCCATCACTCAATCAACTCCAGGCTACTTTTGGAGCAAACTGCTGTATAGTTGCATCATAGTGGGTAATTTTATAAGATGGAAATAGATAAACATACGTTTTTGTAGGTGATTCGCTATTGTACCTGTTGCTTAATCCAGTTTGCAATATCTGATAATATAATAGGTGCAATGGTCTGCTCAATCTCACCATATTCACCTATTTCGCCTGTAGTGCTTTCTTGAAAAAGATGATTGAGATGTGGATATGATTTGATGGTGTGCTGTTTGTTGTTTGCTTTCTTTAATGCCCCTTCTATTCCGTTGAGGTTGCTTTTGTATTCAACCTGCGTATCGTTTTCGCCATTAATGACTAATACGGGTATAGATAATTTTTGAATGTATTCTAGTGGATCAATTTCAAGAAAAAATCTAAACCAAGGTGAAATTATCTTTGATGTAGTCTGCTTAACAAAAGCATCTTTTTGTGCCTCCGCCTTCTCTTTAGGAGCAAGGTTTTGCCATAAGATAGATAAATCTTCTTTTAGTTGCCTGCGCTCTTCATCATTGCCAGCATAGGCTGTCCAGTTTAGTACATTTGAGTATAGGTTGATTAAAAGATTGTTGAGATTTTCTTTTTCTTCTTTTGTGAGTGTCATTTTATCAAACTCGTGTTGATGTTGTGCTAATACTAGCTCTGTACCTGTAACTCCGAGTCCTGCCATGAGCACTATAAACTTTACACTACTATCTTCATTGGCTACTATGGGGGCTATTATTCCGCCTTCGCTGTGCCCAATCAATCCAATGTTTGTTGTATCAATCTCTTCTCTTGTTTTCAGATAGCTGATTGCTGCTCGAACATCTTTGGCAAAGTCATTTGTTGTTGCTGTGAAGTACTCTCCTCCCGATTTGTCTACACCCCGTTTGTCATATCTCAGTACTGCAATGCCTTGTCTTGTCAAGTAGTCGGCTAATATCCAAAAGGGTTTGTGCTTAAATATCGTTTCGTCTCTATCGTTAGGTCCACTACCTGCAATAAGTATAACAGCTGGACTTTTCTCTGTCTGCTTTGGTAGGGTGAGTGTAGCAGCAAGGTCAATTTTTTCTTTTGTATTGGTAAATGTAATCTCTTCTATATTATAAGAGTAGGGTGCTTTGGGTTCTTGTGGACGTAAAGTCTCTTTTTTATCAGATCGAGTAAGTGTAAGTGGAAATGGAATTCCTCCTTGGTTGAAAGTTCCTTTGATTGTATCATTGTTGAGCTTTCCTTGATAAAATGCTCCTAAGTTGGCAATAACAATTTCTAGCTGTTCGTTTCTGAAAGTTGTTTTTGTAGTTGGTATATCAAAGGATCCTTGCGTTGGACTATCCATCAAGGACGTGTGTCCAGCATCGTCCTGTGCATCTATATGAAAAACAATTTCAAGCTCTACCCCTTGCACTTTGAGTGCTCCTTGCCATGTTCCAATAATTTCTTGAGAAAAGAGGTTTATTGTTGATAATAAAAAAATTGTGATGGCGGTTATTGTTTTTGAGACTAGTTTCATACTTGTTTTTGTTTTGTGTGAAGTGACAACCCGTATTATCTGCGTTTTTAGCTCTAGCGTATATGTTGATGCATATTTCAATGAAAATGCAATGAGTAATTTGGAGTAAAACGGTGTGCTAAGATAAGCAACTTTTCTCTTTTTACGATAATAGAAAACAGAAATAGTGAACAATTGTTTGGTGATGGATATTGCTTGAAAGTGCAGAAAACTGTAAGTTAAATAGATGTTTGTGGCGATTGTTTCGACTATTTTAAAATTAAAAGCTTGTTTTAGATATCTGTTAGGCGTTTTTATTATAAGTTTGTAAATCAGTGAAAAAACAATGAACATATGGATATAGAAAATATAGAGATTAGTTACCTTACACTTGAGGCATTTAGAGAGTTGCGACCTTTTATGGTCGATTCTTATAAGCACATCTCTGACGAAATGTGGTCGGAAGAAAAAATAAGTAAATTGATAGAAATCTTTCCTGAAGGTCAGATTGCAATATTGGTGAATGGAGAAGTTGCTGGCTGTGCACTGTCTATAATTGTAGATTATAATAAGTTTGATGAGCATCATACCTATGATATAATAACAGACAATGAAAATTTTGGAACTCACACCCCTAATGGGGATATGATATATGGTATTGAGGTGTTTGTTCAAAAGGATTACCGTGGTTTACGTCTTGGAAGAAGGCTTTATGATTATCGCAAAGAGCTTTGCGAGCAATTAAACTTGAAGGGAGTTGTGTTTGGAGGACGAATACCCAATTATCATAGATATTCGCTAGAATATACTCCACAAGAGTATGTGAGTAAAGTTCGTAGAAAAGAGATTCACGATACAGTATTCGATTTTCAGTTGGCAAACGATTTTCACCCAGTGAAAATTGTGAAAGATTACCTGAAGGGCGATGAGGCTTCGGGGAGCTATGGTGTTATTATGGAGTGGAAAAACATCTATTACGAAAAACCAGAAGAAAAACCTGTTTTTACTCAAAGGGTTGTTAGGGTAGGGCTCATTCAATGGCAAATGCGTTTGTATAGAAATCTAGATGATGTGATGGAACAGGTAGAGTATTTTGTAGATACTGTGTCGCGTTATCAATCCGATTTTGTTTTGTTTCCAGAGTATTTTAGTGCTCCTCTTATGTCAGATTATAACCATCTGACAGAGTCGGGAGCTATTAGAGGGTTGGCAAAATATTCAGAGCCTATTATGCACAGACTCTCAGAATTTGCAGTTTCTTACAATATCAATATAATATCTGGAAGTATGCCAGAAATTAGAAACGGAAGGCTTTACAATGCTGGATATCTTTGCCGAAGAGATGGTACAACTGAACGATACGAAAAGATACATGTGACTCCCGAGGAAAGGCGTGTGTGGGGATTGCAAGGAGGCGATAAGTTTCAGACTTTCGACACAGACTGTGGCAAGATAGGAGTTCTTATTTGTTACGATGTGGAGTTTCCAGAGCTGAGTCGGATTATGGCAGATGACGGTATGGATATTCTGTTTGTGCCTTTCTTAACCGATACTCAAAATGCTTATTCGCGTGTTAGAAACTGTGCTCAGGCACGTGCTATCGAAAACGAATGCTATGTAGCTATTGCGGGCTCTGTAGGCAACTTGCCAAAAGTGCAAAATATGGATATACAGTATGCACAATCGATGGTGTTTACTCCATGTGATTTTGCTTTTCCTGCAGATGGAATAAAAGCAGAAGCTACGCCTAACACTGAAATGATATTGGTGGCTGATTTGGATTTAGATTTGCTGCGCGAACTCAATGAGTTTGGTAGTGTAACTAATTTGCGCGACAAGCGAAGCGATATCTATGAGGTGAAAAGAACGCCGAGGGCTAATGTGTGAAGAGAGGGAATGGATGTTTTTCAGGATTTGTTATTTCGGAACAATTTCTTAGTTCAACAAGCTACTTGTCAATTATGATGATAGGGTTGGTTGCTTAAAATAGTCATGGCTCTATAAAATTGCTCCACAAAAATTAAGCGTACCATTTGGTGTGTAAAAGTCATTTTAGATAATGATATTTTCTCATTGGCTCTTGCTTTCACAGCATCACAAAATCCATAAGGACCGCCAACTATGAATACTATTTTACGGGTAGCCGCATTTTTTTTCTTCTCAATATGTTGTGCAAATTGGTTGGAGTCGAAAAGTTTTCCTCCTTCGTCAAGAAGAACCACGTAATCGCTGTTGTCTAATTTGCTTAGAATAAGCTCGCCCTCTTTCTGTTTTTGTTGAACTTGTGATATGCTTTTTCTATTTTTAATAGCTGGAACTACCTCCATGGAAAATGGGAGATAGTGCCCAATTCTTTTTGTGTATTTGTCTATTTCTATGGCAATAGAATTTATGTCAGTTTTACCAACTGTTAGTAGTTTAGCTTTCATATTTTAGTGCGAGTGTTATCTAATTCGAGAAAATAAGCGGCAAAAGTAATTATATTATTTGTATTTTTGCACCCACAAAACCAGGAGTTTATATAAATTTGAGATAAACCCTCAGTTTTGCTTCTATTATTATCATAAAATAAACAATACTTAGATGAATCATTTGATTAATAATTTAATCGACTTAGCATTTGCCGAAGATATAGGAGAAGGCGATCACACTACGCTTTGTAGTATTCCTGATAAGGCTATTGGGAAAGCTTTGCTTGTAATAAAAGAAGCAGGTATATTGGCAGGAGTTGATGTAGCTATAAAAGTGTTTCACAAACTCGACCCAGAACTAAAGGTTGATGTTCTTATAAAAGATGGCGCGAAGGTTAAGCCTGGAGATATAGTATTTGCTGTAGAAGGAAAAGTGCAATCTATTTTGCAAGCTGAGCGCATAATGCTGAATATAATGCAGCGGATGAGTGGTGTAGCTACAGCAACTAGCAAGTATGTTGCTCTAATAGAAGGAACAGGAGCTAAAGTATTGGATACACGCAAGACTACTCCAGGAATGCGAATGCTAGAGAAGCAAGCAGTGAAGCTTGGCGGTGGTGAAAATCACAGAATTGGGTTGTTTGATATGATTCTGTTGAAAGATAATCATATCGACTTTGCCGGAGGCATTGAGAATGCAATCAATGGAGCTAATAGTTACTTAAAAGAAAAAGGCAAATCGTTGAAAATAGAAATCGAAGTCCGAAACATGACCGAGCTTGCCGAAGTGTTGCGTGTGGGTGGTGTTGATAGAGTAATGCTTGATAATTTTACACCCGAAAATACTAAAGAAGCAGTAGCTTTTGTAAATGGTCGTGTAGAGTTGGAGTCGTCGGGTGGCATTACCAGTGAAACTATCAGAAGCTATGCTGAAACAGGAGTTGATTATATTTCTGTGGGTGCTCTTACTCATTCGGTGAAGGGGCTCGACATGAGTCTTCTTGCAACAATATAATAGATACACAATGAGTGAAATTAATAATAAACAACTTTTGCTAGATAAGCGTTATATGCGTATGGCGCTTATTTGGGCTGAAAATTCGTACTGTAAGAGACGTCAGGTTGGTGCTCTCTTGGTAAAAGACAAGATGATCATCTCTGACGGGTATAATGGCACACCATCGGGCTTCGAGAATGTGTGTGAAGATGAAAATAATGTGACAAAGCCTTACGTGTTGCATGCCGAGGCAAACGCTATAACCAAGGTGGCGCGCTCCAACAATAGTAGCGAAGGTGCAACGTTGTATGTAACCTCTTCGCCCTGTATTGAATGTGCAAAGCTAATTATTCAGTCAGGAATAACTCGTGTGGTGTATGCCGACTCATATCGCTTGAGCGATGGAGCAGAGCTATTGAAGCGTGCAAATGTGGCAATAGTTTCTGTTGACTTAGAAAAAGAATAACACAAGATTTTGAATGCAATTAGCATTCAAGGGTTTGAATGAAATAAATTGATTGTTTGAAACGAAACTATTTTATTCTTTAACGACTTGAAAGTTCTGCGAATAGCGAGCTGTTTAATGAACTTTCAAGGAAGTTAAAGGGCAAAAGAACAAGTTTAAAGCGTCAAGTTATTTCTGAACAATCCCTAAGACGTTGTGTAATATAATATACTTATTAAATGAACAGTGAAAAAAGATTACGAGCTTGGATTCCTTTGTTGATTGCCATTAGCATTGCTATTGGTATTTTTATTGGCAATACTTACTCTATTTTCGACTTCGGTAGTGGAAGACTAGGGTCGAGTAAGTTTAATTCAGTTCTTGGTTATATAAACGAGTCATATGTTGATACAATAGATATGACTACTTTTCTTGAAGAGGCAATTCCGAGTATTGTTGAGGGGCTAGATCCTCATTCTAGGTATTTCACTTCGGAGCAAATGATGCGATTGACCGAAGAGCTAGAGGGACATTTCTCAGGCATTGGTGTAGAGTTTTTTGTGCAAAAAGATACAATTGTGGTTATGGGGATTATCGATGGTGGTCCCTCTGAAGCTGCAGGTATAATGCCTGGTGATAGAATTGTTACAGTTAATGACTCATTGATTGCAGGGAAAGAAATAACGAATGCAGGAGTTGTTGAAAATTTGAGGGGCGAAAGTGGCTCAAAGGTGAAATTGGGTATTTATAGGAAACCAAATCCAGAGTTGTTAGAAATAACTGTTACCCGTGGTGATATTCCCGTGAATAGTGTTGAGGCTGCTTATATGATTACTGAAGAGATAGGTTTGATAAAGGTGGTGAAGTTTGGAGGTAATACATTCAACGAGTTTATTTCTGCAATATCTAAACTTAAAAATCAAGGGTGCCAATCTTTTATTATCGATCTGCGTGGAAATGAAGGTGGGTACTTGGAGGCTGCTACATCTATGACAAATGAGTTTCTTCCAAAAGGAGACCTTATTGTTTATGCCGAAGGTCGTAATTTTCCACGAACAGATAGTTATGCTACTGGTACTGGTACATGCAAAACAAACGACTTGGTGGTGCTTATAGATGAATTGAGTGCCTCTTCAAGCGAAATATTTGCTGGTGCTGTGCAAGACAACGATAGAGGTTTGGTTATTGGCAGACGTTCTTTTGGCAAAGGACTTGTTCAGAGTCAACGAGTGTATGAAGATGGCTCTGCAATGAGACTTACAGTGGCTCGATATTATACTGCTTCGGGCAGGTCTATTCAGCGCAGCTACGAAAAAGGGAAAAACACTGAATATGAAATGGAGGCAGTTTATCGCTACATGCAAGGTGATTATACAAACAATGTAGATTCATTACAAATGATTTCGTATGAAACAATGGGTGGTAGAAAAGTGTATGGTGGTTCGGGTATTATGCCAGATATTTTTATCCCACGCGATTCTACTGCAGTGAATTCTTATTACAACTCAGTAATGAGTAAAGGTTATGTGCAGGAGTATGCTGCATACTATACAGATATAAATAGGAGTAAGCTTGAGGGTTTTGAGTCGTGGAGTGACTTGAATGAATACTTAAAAAAACAGCCATTGCTGCTCAATCTGGTTAGTTATGCAGACTCTAAAGGTGTTCGCAGAAGACCATATCTTATAAACGAATCAAGAGATTTAATGGAGACTCTTCTTCGTGGTTTTATTGTAAGGCATTTTTGGGGGTATGATGGATACTACCCTGTATATTTTGATTCGGATGAATTAGTGAATAAGGCGGTAGAGCTATTAGAAACAGGTAAGGCATCGCCAAGAGCTGTTGTCAGTGAAGCGTACAAGTAATTGTGTTGATGTAGCTGATATTCTACCAAAAAAGAGTTCATATGTTAGTGCTGACGAGATGAAACAATCTTTAAGAGATGAAATTGCTTTATTGAAAAACGGACATACCGAAGAGAACTTGCATCAATTCTCCATGCAAGTCTTTGAGAGGTTGACTCAAACTAAAGAGTTTAAAGAGGCAGAGTGCATACTTGCCTATTATAGCTTTCACCAAGAGGTGTTTACACACGATTTCGTAGAAAAATATTCGCATAGTAAAAGAATAATCCTACCAGTAGTACAAAAGAATAATTTAGTGCTGAGAGAGTATAGTGGAGCAGACCAACTATATATGTCTGATTATGGTATATTGGAACCCATTGGTCCCAACTTCACAGACTACTCACAAATTGATTTAGGAATAATTCCTGGAGTGGTGTTCGATAGGAATTTGAATAGGCTTGGTAGGGGGAAAGCATATTATGATAAGCTATTGCCTCTTTTGGAGAATGCTTATTTAGTAGGAGTTTGTTTCCCGTTTCAATTAAAAGATAAAATACCAGTAGAACCACATGACTTTAAGATGAATTGTGTGATTACTCCCAATGAGTT
>CAZUHZ010000097.1:0-7806 GCA_964620895.1 uncultured Dysgonomonadaceae bacterium
TTGCAAACTGCAATCGCGACCAATCGACAACTGATGAAAAATCAAATAAATCCATATTCAATAAATTATTTACAGTTTATTTTTTCTGTTCGTTTATATTTATTCTATTTAAGGCTTATCAATTAATTCTTTGCGAACATGATCGGCTTTTTCTTCAGCACTATCGAAGTTCTTATTTAAATAATTGGGAGAGAATATTGGTTTCATGATAAAGAACATAAAAATCAACTTTATGATTACAATTATCCACAAGGTTTTCCCAAGGGTAGTCATATTAGTGAATCCCTCCCAGAACATTTTAAACCAATTGAATTTAGTTTTTGTTTCAGCCATATGATGTGTAAATTATGGGTTGTAAAGTGAATACTAGATATTGAGCAGTGAGCAAGCAAAAGTTCCTTGTTTCTAATATCTTGTCCCTTATCCCTTGTCCCTAGTCTCTTGTCCCTTGTCTCTTATTTAGGCTTGTCCTACTCCTCCTAAGGGTGGTAAAAACCCTAGATTCTTATTATCTATTGAAACTGGACCATTTGCTTTTTCAAACTTCTCAATATTCTCTTCCAATGCAGATAGAAGACGCTTAGCGTGATCGGGTGTTAAAATAATACGTGATTTTACTTTTGCCTTCGGCACACCTGGTACTACACGGATAAAATCTAAGACAAACTCAGATGAAGAGTGTGATATAATAGCTAAGTTTGAGTAAGTTCCTTGAGCAATATCTTCCGATAGTTCTATCTCAATTTGATGATCAGGATTTTTTTTGTTTTGGTGCATATCTTGGGTTTTATAAATTATTTTTGTATGTATTTATTTGGTTATCAATGTCAAACATTGATATGTGTTAATGTGATTTATGTTTGAAGTTTATGTATAGTAACATATTTAAACACAAATATAAAACAATATCTCTATTATTAATTATTATATTAGTTAATTTAAATACTAGTAACTCGCATTACACACATTTTCATTACCCCCCACTATTCATCACATTTCAAACACATATATATTGGTTTGCTAGTAATCAGCTACTTACTTGTTTGTTCTGCTTTGTTCCAAACTCTTTGAAAATAGTGAGCTATATCGTCGGAGTTCGATGCCTCAGCATCTAAGCTGGAGCCAAATTCGCAAACAATACGGTCCAAAACACCTCTGTTTTATTCTGAAAACTTTACGACATCATTGTTTTGAATATGTTGAAGCTCTTTTAATAAGTCTTGCAATGTTTCCTTTGCATCGCCAAGTTTCAGGTACACACCTTCTGTTCGTTCGTAAAGAGGATTGTCAACACCAGCATAACCAGGAGTCAAATCGAAGTTGCAAATAATCACCTCTTTTGCTTCGTCAACATTCAAAATAGGCATACCATATATTGGAGTGTCTTCTGCATTTCTAGCGGCAGGGTTCACCACATCATTAGCTCCCACAACAACTACAGCATCCACATTCTTGAACTCATCGTTCACTGCATCCATCTCAAATAGTTGTTCGTAAGAAACATCTGCTTCAGCCAACAACACATTCATATGTCCTGGCATTCGGCCCGCCACGGGATGAATAGCATATTTCACTTCTGCACCATTCACTTCTAATTGATCGGCTAGTTGTTTCACCAAATGTTGCGCTTGCGCCAAAGCCATACCATAACCAGGAACAATAATCACAGAACGAGCTGCAGCTAAAACTCCCGAAGCCATTGGGTCTTGATTCTTCACCTCGCTTTTCACATTGGTTTCAACTGATGATTGGGCATTCTGAAGCTCAGTCAACAGTTGCTGTAGTGTCTCTTTCGCATCGCCTAATTTAAGAACAACTCCTTCCTGTCTCTCGTAAATTGGATTGTCAACACCAGCGTATCCAGGATTCAGGTCATAATTGCAAATAATTATGTTTTTTGCTTCGTCAACATTCAAAATGGGCATTCCATATATTGGAGTGTCTTCTGCATCTCTAGCGGCGGGGTTCACCACATCGTTAGCTCCCACAACTACTACAACATCCACGTTCTTGAACTCATCATTCACTGCATCCATCTCATACAATTGCTCGTAAGGAACATCTGCTTCAGCCAACAACACATTCATATGCCCTGGCATGCGTCCTGCTACTGGATGAATTGCATACTTTACTTCTGCACCATTCACTTCTAATTGATCGGCTAGTTGCTTCACCAAGTGCTGTGCTTGTGCCAAAGCCATACCGTATCCTGGAACTATTATCACAGAATGAGCAGCTGCAAGTATTGCGCCTGCAATAGGTGCTTGCTTGTCCAAATCGGTCTGGAATTGAGTATCAAAAGTGGGTTGGTCATCTTGCAATTCTGTCAATAGTTGTCTCAACGTTTCTTTTGCATCACCCATCTTTAAATGCATTCCTTCTGTTCGTTCGTATAGAGGATTGTCAACACCAGCATAACCAGGATTCAAATCGAAGTTGCAAATAATCACCTCTTTCGCTTGGTCAACATTTAAAATGGGCATACCATATATAGGAGTATCCTCTGCATCTCTTGCTGCTGGATTTAATACATCGTTAGCACCAATCACAACTACAGCATCCACGTTCTTGAACTCATCATTCACTGCATCCATCTCAAATAATTGCTCGTAAGGAACATCTGCTTCAGCCAACAACACATTCATATGTCCTGGCATTCGGCCCGCTACGGGATGAATAGCATATTTTACTTCTGCACCATTCAACTCTAATTGATCAGCCAGCTGTTTCACCAAATACTGTGCCTGTGCCAATGCCATTCCATAACCTGGAACTATAATTACAGAGGTAGCCTCCGCAAGAACAGCTGCTGTTGTTTTTGGTGGTGCACCAGCCTTTTCAACCTCAACTTCAGGTATAAGAGTCTGCTCTTTACTTGCAGTTTTTTGTTTCTGTACCGAAGTCTTTCCACTTAGAATATCCAACAAGTTGCGATTCATTGCTCTACACATTATTTGTGTAAGCAGTAAACCTGAAGCACCAACAACTCCTCCAACTGCCACCAACAGTATATGACCAATAGCCATACCAGCCACAGCACCAGCTACTCCACTCAGAGAGTTGAGCAACGAAATAGTTATTGGCATATCAGCTCCCCCTACCCTTATAGCAAATACATATCCAAACGATGCACCAAACAGTGTGCCAACAAGCAATATAAAATAAGGATTAGATATTACAGGAACTGATGTTCCTATAAACATAGCTAACAAAACAGCTACTGCCGAACCCAACAATGTAAACTTAGTAATTGCTCCGTGATTTTTCCAAACAATAGGTTTCTGTGGCAATATTCTATGCAATTTGCCTGCGGCAATTAAGCTACCCACCAATGTAATTAACCCAATAACCAATGCCAACGATGCAGTTATATTAGAAAACATAAAATACTCTGTTTGAACATTTCCAACACCCAACAGAGACAATGCACCCACAATTGCTGATGCTGCACCTCCCACTCCATTGAGCAATGCAACCATTTGAGGCATCTGAATCATTTTCACTCGGCGGTACATATAAAAACCTATAAGTAAACCAATAAGCATGAAAATATAAATCGATACTACATTTAGTATATCATACCGAATTAGTGTAACTACAATTCCTGCAAGTAAGCTAAAGGCACTTAGTAAATTACCCTTAACTGATGTTTTCACCTTGCTCATCATCGAGATTCCAGTGATAACCAAAACAGCTAAGATGCCACATATTATATAGTATAGTAATAAGCTCATTTCGTGTTGTTTTTCTTTTTGTTAAACATGCGAAGCATTCTATGTGTTACCCCAAAACCACCCATTACATTAATAGCAGCTAAAATAATAGCTATGCCTGCAATAACTTGTCCAACGATGGGTTCGTTCAATTTATGAGAAACTCCAACTGCCACCATCGCCCCCAAAATAGAGATGCCCGACAATGCATTCATTCCAGACATAAGGGGTGTATGTAAAAGGCTAGGAACCTGTCTGATAATCAAATATCCAACAATAGTGGACACTATAAAAATTAGTATTAATATCCAAGGACTCATAGTATATTTTTTTAAAATAAAAATAGCTGTTCCAATAATCAGTAAAATCATCAAAACAGCTATCTGTTCATAAATTCATATTTCTTTAAGCTATACCCATAGCTTCTTTTGTTCCACTGTGTACTATCTCACCATCGAATGTAACTAATATAGAACGAACTATTTCATCGTTTGTATCTAATTTAATTGCACCATCTTTGGTCAGGTATTTCACTAGATGGTAAACATTATTGGCAAACATCCATGTAGAACTTGTAGGAAGCAATCCTGGTATATTTTTTATTCCTTGAATCATCACACCATGCTTCACCTCTTTCTCCCCTGGTGTTGTAATTTCGCAATTACCTCCTTGGTCAATAGAGATATCTACAATAACAGAACCTTTTTTCATGGTTTTAACCATCTCTTCTGTCAATACTATTGGCGCAACTTTTCCAGGAATCAAAGCACTACAAAAAATTATATCCATATCAGCAATAACATCTGACAATACTTTGCGTTCTTTTTCCAACCACTCGTCCGATAGTTTGTTGGCATATCCACCTTCTGCTACTGCAACTTCTGCGGGGATATCAAACTCAATTACCTTTGCCCCTAAACTTGTTGATTGTTCAACAGCTGCTGGTCTTATATCAAGTGCATAAGTTATTGCGCCCAATCTTTTTGCTGTTGCAAGGGCTTGCAAACCTGCAACCCCTACCCCAATCACCAATACTTTGGCTGGCTTCAGCATACCTACTGCTGTAAACATTTGAGGCATAAAGATAGACAAATCGTTGGCTGCCATCAAAATACCTTTATATCCTGCACAAGTACTCATAGATGTAAGTGCATCCATGTTCTGTGCACGCGATATACGAGGTACTCCGTCAAGGGTAAGGCTTACAACACCTGCCTCTGCCAATTTTCTCACCATATCGTGATTAACAGGCGATGCTGGATGAATAAAAGTTATCAAATACTGCCCCTTGTGCATCATATCCACTTCGTGCAGCTTTTCAGCCTCATTAAATAAAGGCTCTTTTACTTTAAGTATTAGGTCTGATCTTTTGTAAATATCGATAGGATTTGAAACTATTTCAGCACCCATAGCCAAATAGTCTTCGTCGTGATAAAGAGAATTAATCCCCGCATCTTTTTCGATAAGAACCTTTTGCCCATCTTCAATAAATTTTCTCACAGTTTCTGGACTTGCTGCAACACGAGCTTCTCCAAACATGATTTCTTTAGGAATTCCTATTGTCATAGTTTATAAATGTGTTAGAATAGTTTTAAATAAAAACAGGCTGATTCAAAGAATCAACCATGTGGTCAATAACAGTAAGTTTACATCACAAATTTATACATAATAAATAAGAACAACAATTTATTAAGTCTTTTAATCAACTTAACTACACAAACGATTTAGCTCAATTCAAATTGATGACAAACTCAATGATGTAGCCTTTCATTGGCAATACTTCTAACAACTACACAATTTGCAATTTAAGCAATAAAGTTTCAAATTATTCACATGTTTATCGCTATTTTTATAGACTCTTGCACAGATATTTTTCTCTATTAAATAATAAAATGCTACATTTGCACATAAATTAAAAGATAATTTTTAAATACATTTTAGATATGGTAAATTATAAAGATTTAGGTCTTGTAAACTCGAGAGAAATTTTCAAAAAAGCTTTCGAAGGTGGGTATGCAATCCCAGCGTTTAACTTCAACAACATGGAGCAAATGCAAGCAATTATTTCAGCATGTGTTGAATCAAAATCGCCTGTTATTTTGCAAGTGTCAAGTGGTGCGCGTAAATACGCCAACCAAACTTTGTTGCGCTACATGGCACAAGGTGCTGTTCAGTATGCAAAAGAATTGGGATACGAAATTCCAATCGTTCTTCACTTAGACCATGGCGATAGCTTTGAACTATGTAAAGATTGTATCGACTCTGGTTTTTCTTCTGTAATGATTGATGGTTCTCATCTTCCTTATGAGGAAAACGTAAAATTGACTAAACAAGTAGTTGATTATGCGCACAAATTCGACGTAACTGTTGAAGGTGAATTAGGTATCCTTGCAGGTATCGAAGATGATGTTGTTGCAGAGCACAGCACATATACAGAGCCCGACGAAGTTGTTGATTTTGTAGAGCGCACAGGAGTTGACTCTCTAGCAATTTCAATTGGTACTTCTCACGGAGCTTTCAAATTTACACCAGCACAATGCACACGCAACGAAGATGGTGTTTTAGTTCCACCTCCACTACGTTTCGATATCCTTGAAGAAATCGAGCGTCGTATTCCTGGTTTCCCAATTGTTCTTCACGGTTCTTCATCAGTTCCTCCACAATATGTTGAAACTATCAATAAATATGGTGGCAAATTAAGCGATTCTATTGGAATACCCGAAGATCAACTGCGCAAAGCAGCTACTTCTGCCGTTTGTAAAGTTAACATCGATTCTGATGGTCGTTTAGCTATGACTGCTGCAGTACGCGAAGTGTTTGCAAATAGCCCAGAAGAGTTCGACCCAAGAAAATACCTTGGTCCAGCTCGCGACGAATTGAAAAAACTATATATGCACAAAACCGAAAATGTATTAGGTAGTGCAGGTAAAGCATAACTAGTTGCTTTAATCACATATATTATATAAATAGAAAACTCTCCGATTTGCTTCGGAGAGTTTTTTTGTGCTCAAATCAATAAATGGCACAGGAACACTGCACAAGCATATTTCTATACGCACACTTGAATTGGTTAAATTATGATATGCTGGTGAAATAGTAGAGGCGGCACCTATGTGTCCGCCTTCTCTAGTAACGAGTTCGCATTGTAGTGGCCGACCTATGTGTCGGGCATTGTTAAATCAATCACCTATGCGTCGCTCCCTCACGAATTCCTTCGCGTGGGTTGATTTGGTAATATCAATAAGAAGTGTGCATAGTTTTTTATGCATCAAAGATGCCCCAAACGGTACAATCGTGCAGAAGCGAGGGTGAAATAGCACAGACGGAGTGCATAACCGTTAAACAAATGGCCGACACGCAGGTCGGCCACTACAATAGACTCCAAGGGTGGTGGAATGGCGGACACACACGTCCGCCACTACTAATTCACCATTACAACTTGTTCAGCAGATAATAATGTAATATATTTGTGAGCAAAATAAAATACAACCAAATTGAACACACCAAATCATGACAAACAATCACGATTCTGAAAAACTTATACGTAAACCTTTACGATACATTGGATATGACTATTCTACTCCGGGATTATATTATATAACAATAAGTTCGCAAAATCATATTTGCTTTTTTGGCAAAATTAAAAACGGTAAAATGATTTTGAATGATGCTGGTAAAATGGTGGAAAGGTGGTATTATGAATTGGAAAATAAATACCAAGATGTAAAATGTAATGAGATGGTCATAATGCCTAATCATATTCATTTTATCATTCAAATCACTGGTATAAATAGCAAAACAGGAGGTGCAACATTAATTGAAATTATACAATGGTTTAAAACTATGACTACCAATGAATACATTCGGGGTGTAAAACAATTAGGGTGGTCTCGTTTTAATGGGAAATTATGGCAACGTAGCTATTGGGATCACATTATCCGTAATCAAAAAACATATGAAAATATTTGCGAATATATTTTCTATAATCCAATAAACTGGAAGGATGATGAATTATATAAACCATGATTTGTTTTAAACTGAATTGGTTAAATTATGATATGCTGGTGAAATAGTAGAGGCGGCACCTATGTGT
>CAZUHZ010000098.1:0-7783 GCA_964620895.1 uncultured Dysgonomonadaceae bacterium
TAAAATGAAAAGAAACATGCATTTACATTTGCAAAGTCAGGTGACTTTATCTCTGTGATATTGTATTTTTTTATTTTATTCCTATACATGGAAACTATGAGCAAAATTGACTTTAAAAATTGTATAAGTCCAGCTTTTGAATACAATTTAGACAACCTTATTCTACCTTTTATCTCTAAATAAAAAAACAAATAATGTTTTAATCAGATTCAATTTACAATGTTACTATTGTTTTATAAACAGTCATTTACAAGAAGTAAATTCATTAATTTCATTCCGCTACAGTGTGACATAAGCCAACTCGAAATAGGCTTTGTTTGTGACCTTCATCATTATTTGTAAAAATAGAGTGATAGGTGAAACTATCTCTTGTAGTCTTATTTCACATTAATAGCTGCCACATTCGTTTGTATATTTGAACATATTCATTTTTATGGTTCAAATCTATATTTAGCAGGGCGCTCAGGAGCATTATCTCCACTCTTGAAAAAAGAATTTATATCTTAATAATCATCAATATTATCGGCCGAGTGAAAATCTAATGCTACTTTGTTTTGATCAATCAATTGTCGAGGAATTTGAATCATCGATTCATTCCCTAAATATTTGTATTTGATTTGACTAACTGTTTGCCATTTGTTTTTACTGAATTTGTTTAGGGTAGTTGTATTATTATCAATAATTTCACCGTTTATCATTGACAATTGGTTAATGTAAAAGTGTAAAGATATTAGCTATGCACTTTCATATAAATACATTATAAGTTTTAGCAGCCTACTATTAATATGGCTTAAGAATGGTAACTCTTAAGCGTCAGTCAGTAAGTCTCTTGAGGACTTAACCCTATTTTATTCCATATAAAATACCTCTTTCAGAGGGATAGATACTGGTGATTTGTCAGGGTTTGTATCCATTATATCAGCCATGTAATCCCACCATTTCTGTACAGCTGGATTATCACCTAAATCTTGAGATGAGGCATCGCCATCCGTTTTTTGAACTGAGAACAAGATATTAGTATCTTTATCCCAGAAAATTGAATAATCAGAAACCCCAGTAGCTTTTAGCAATTCTTTTATTTCTGGCCAAATTTCACGGTGTCGTTTTTCGTATTCAACTTCACACCCTGGATTTAAAAACATTTTAAAAGCATTTCTTTTAATCATGATTTCTTTGTTTTAGATATTTGTATGATCAATTTAAACTAAAATTCAAGTGTTATTTGTAAGTCCTTTATTGTCAATAATGCATACGCATCACTCATTCTATTCAATATCTCACTTTTCCATTAATAATTGATTTCATAATTGCCTGATGGAAATTTATAAAGAGAATACTCTTTGTTATCCTCAATTTTCTGATATTTCTTGCTGTTTAAATTTACCCCATTTACTATTAGATTCTTTTTGTTTGGTAAAGCAACAACTCCTGATGAGTTTGGCGGAATTGTGATATTCCACTTTAGTTGCTCACCTTCAAGTTTCCAGTCACTCACAATGACACCATAAGGTGATTTAACGCTCGCTTTAGCCCATGATAGATGCGCTGTAAATAAAGGTTGGAATCGTATAGTTTTAAGTCCGTAGCCTGAATCATCGGGGCGAATGCCCGCCATGTCTTCAAAAAAACACACATCATAACCCGCATGCATTGGATGGCTATGTGAGCTTTTTTTAGCTGCTTTTTCACTTTTGTCATTTATAGGAAGTCTTTCCCATAAAGATGTAGCTCCTGCTTCATTAATCATCCAATCAAAACTATTCTCTCCTTTCTTTGTAAACAGATTATAAGTAGCTTCAACATTTCCGTGTCTTGCAAGCATGCTTCCAATACGACCTATTCCAAAAATACCCGTGCTGATAAATCCTTCTGTTTTATCATTCATGCTTTTTACAATGGAATTCGAAACATCTATTTCGTCGCCTTTTGGCACTAATTCTAAATCAAGAGCCATTGCATTAGCTGTTTGGCTACCGTAAGTTTTGTTTTTCCTATCATAAAACTCATTTACAAACTCCTTGAAAATTGCAGATTTTAATTCTGCATATCTCCTTGCATCATCCTTTTTATTTAAAATGACGGCCGACTTTTGCATTATACTTACATCAAGATAATGAAAAGCAGTTGATGTAAACTCTACAGGTGTGCTATCATTTTGATTGTACTGAGGAGGACACCAATCACCCAAGCCTTGATATATAATATATTTTGTATTCTTACCATACTTGTTAGTTCGTGCTGTATCTGTAGCAAGTGTTGAAACATAGTCGGTCCAATATTGCATGTCTTCATAAAACTCGGAAAGGATTTCTTTATTACCATAGTAAACATATAGCCACCAAGGCAGTTGAACTAAAGCCGTTCCCCAGTCTGGAGATGCAACGCCACACAATCTTTTTCCTGGAGCTATCATATAAGGCAGACCAGCTTTTTTTTCAGTATGATAAAATATTCTATTATATCTTTCATGAAAAAGTGTTTTCTTTTCCTCTCTCATTGCTCCCGATCGTATATCATTCAGATATTTTGTCCAAAAGTTATTTGCTTGAAAATTAAGGTTTGCCATTTTAGCATATGGATGTGTGTCACCCAACCAGCCGCATTTTTCACGGTTCGGACAGTCTGTAGGTATTCCGTGAATGTTGCTCAATATAGTGTTGATTGCTAAGTCATGAAGGGTGTTAATTTGATTATCAGAGCAGCTAAACGTTCCTGTTTTATCCAAATCAGTATGAACAACCATCAATTTTAAAGTTGATGTATCAGGAGTCCCTGCAAATCCTGAAAGTTCGGCATAGCGAAAACCACTGTATGTAAATCTTGGTTCCCAACTCTCTTTATTACTTCCTTTTGCAATGTAGCTATATACTGGTGTAGGCTCTTCAGAATGATGTATCCATCCTAAAGAATTGAAGTTTAAGTTTCCTGCACTATCTACTTCTTCAGCTATACGTATTTTCAGGGACGTGTTAACGGGTGAGTTTTCTATTGTTAAAGATGGAATACCAGCAATGTTGATTCCAAAATCGTATATCCAGTTACCAGAGGTGTCTTTCCATATTTTCTTAGCTGTTAATAGTCTTTTTTTTCTTATAGGCTCAATCATTTGAGGAACTAAGTATGGGGGCTTGTTGTCTTTGGCGATTACTGCTTTCTCCCAGCTATTGTCAATTATTTCAGGTTCGCACCAGTTTTTCAATTCACGTCTTGCATCATATGTTTCACCTAAAAACATGTTAGATTTAACTACAGGACCCGTCTTATAACTCCAGCTTTCGTCACTGCCAAATACGTTGCTGCTTCCATCAGAATAATCTACCATTAATTGGAAGCGGAGCATAGGTTTTCCGTAGCTGAAGTTAGCTCCCCTCCATGCATCTTTCTGATTAAACCAACCATCTGCCAGCATAACTCCAAAACAGTTGTTACCGTTTAACAACTGGTCAGTTACATTGAAGGTTGTGTATAAAGCGTATCTTTCATAATTTGTTGTCGCTGGATCTAAGTAACGAGTTGGGTCAACAAGTTTTCCATTAAGGTAAAACTCATTTGCCCCCAATCCGCACAAATAAACAACTGCATTAACGGGCTTTTTATCATGATTGTTCAAGTTGTATACTTTCTTAAAATAAGGACAAGCTTCAACATTATCTTCATTATAAGTTATCCATTTAGCTTGCCATGAGTCCTCATTCAACAAACCTGTTGTAAAATAGACGGTTTTGCTCCATTCACTTTTTTCTTCATTGTTATTCCAAATACGTACACGCCAATAATATCTTGTTGCATCAGATTTAAAATCAAATTCTGGAATTATATTAAATTGTTCATCAGATTGCTTTTTGCCTGAATTCC
The DNA here is from genome assembly GCA_964620895.1 of uncultured Dysgonomonadaceae bacterium. Classification (GTDB taxonomy): domain Bacteria; phylum Bacteroidota; class Bacteroidia; order Bacteroidales; family Dysgonomonadaceae; genus UBA2632. The sequence goes on from CAZUHZ010000098.1 coordinate 3,856, forward strand.
AAATATCTGCTTTACCATCATTTAAAAGCTCTTCGCTACTGGCTATTTGAACCTCCCAAGCAGTTTGAAATAAACCTTGAATATTAGATTCTGTTTTCCAACTTAGAGATGGTTCATGAGTGCTTTCAGGATTTACAAGATTGTTGCAAAGTAGGTCGTTAACTCTAAAAAACAGTTCACCATTAGCTTGAATAGATGCTATTATAGCATTAAAAAAAACTAATAGGATGACTTTGTAAAATGTTGATTTTTTCATTTTGATGTTTTATAGATATAATTAAACCTGCCCTCGGGAGCAACGTCTCCATTTATATACCAATCCATTGGGTCGTTATCTTGCATATTGTCAGACCATTTGAATTCAAAATCCAGATTTTGACTATTTTCAGAAATATATTTAATGGGGAGGCTGTACATTAGCATATTGTTTTCTAATGCTAATGATATTGTTTCGTAGTCTACCCATTTACCATTTGAATACTTCTGCAATTTATTTCCTTCCGTAATTCGATAATCATATCCATACCAATCATTATTATATTTTCTATCAGAATTTATATAGAGGGTCATCCAATTGTCACTTTTCTCTTTACTAATATTATTTGCTGTTTGAGCGAAGAAATAAATATTTTCTTTGTCTCTTGCAACTTTAAGAATATGAAAATCATTTCTCCCAGTTGTGTTTGTATATGTTATCGATGGATTTTTTACCGCTCCTTCGTGATTTCTATCTTGTGTGTCATTGATGTAATCAACATACACTGGTTTTACATCATCCCAATCATTAAAGCTTTCAATCTTTTTTGGAGCGCTAACTGACGGATTTGAGTTCATGCCTTTATATCTTCTTATGTTAGCTACTAATTGCATGTAATAATTATCTTTCATTCCTGCCGTAAATGTGGGCTCAATATCTCTACTATATTCAGGACTTGCTTGATCACAAAAATAAGAATGCTCAGGATTATTGTCTGTTGTTTCCCATCTTCCTGCAATCCATTCATTCCAACTTGTTATGAAAACATAAGGCACATCTTGTTCAAGGGCATAATCCCATTGTTCTTGAAAGTTATATCCGTGCAAAATGTCTTTTTCCGAATTAGCGTGAGATCCATTTCGATAACTACGTCCCCAATTATCTTTATTGCCATAAAAAGCAGATCCTCCCATTCCTGCATAAGCATTGGGATGTTGGCATACAGATACGTTGATAATTTCTCTTTCTCCTTTGTTGTTTGAGTAAACCGATTGTGGACGATTAAAGTCTATCCAAGGCCAACCATTTGCTTGTTCAGGTTCATTGGGCCATTGCGATTCTTTGTAGGAGAAAAACGATTCGAAGTCTTTATCTTTTGTTTCTTTTGTTCTTCCAATAATAAGGGGTTTATCGTCCAAGTAGTACCAAGTTGTGGGATAGTAATGAGGTGCACCTGTTTTATAGAAGGAGTTATAAATGTCTTGCATTGTTTCTCCAGATTTACTATTTGTATAATATACCAACTTAGGAGGATTCTTACCTTGTTCTTGAAGCGTAGTTATAGCCTTCATTAAAGCCTCGGACTGTCTTTTATAGATAAGCCTGTTTGTAGCATCCAACACCAAGAAGTCTACATTTGCATCAGTCAATAGTTTCATGTTTTTAAGATGTACCCAATAATCATCACCGCTATAGTAGCCATATATAGGCTTCCCCCAGAAGTAATAATAACCTCTACTGGTAGATCCCCAGAATTTATTTTTGCCATCTTCTAATACTTCAGGATGTTGGGGTATTATTTCCGATAAATCCCAATATTTCTCAGATGTTTTTGATCCTTCGTCTCCTTGCCACAAGAAATAAAATATTCCAACTTGTTTGTTATCTTTCAATTCTCCTACATCTTCAATCTTTGGTAACGCCCTCCCCAATTCATCTTGTCCAGCTAAAGGTGGAACAAATTCAACTTCTTCTACAGATGGTGTTAAAGGTTCACTTTGATTGCTCAGCTCCTTGTTTTCTTCACAGGATGCTCCCATAACAAATAACGAAATGAGAAATATAAACATGTAGTATATGACTCTAATTACAAAGTCTCTGTCTTTATCTATTAAATTAGTATATTTCATATTACATTTTGTGTTATTTGGATTGAAAAAGTATAAATTCATATTTATTTTTTAAGAACTTCAATTGATCGATAATATATTGTTAATCCAATTAAACTTAGAAAACAACATTATTATAAGCACCAGATTATTTTATCCTATCATCTTCTACTTTCCTTGTTCCAGCTCTTGGATTAGCCATTTGGCAAATCCGAGGTAAGAATATGGATCTGATTCTGGACCTACAGGTCTTTGTGAACCACAGCCATGAGGAAATGCATTCAAATAGTAATACATATTCTCATGATGTTTAGGCAAACCTCTTGCCCAAAAAGCTTTCAACCAATCTCTTTCAAGAAAGTCGGTATAAGTTTCACACCCTTTATACTGGTAAGGTCCGTAATAGAAAATATAATCCAATCCCTGTTCGAGAACCCACTTAGCTCCTCGGGCTATTTCCTCAGGATTTGATATTTCATTTCCCAGAGGCCAATAGCGATTAAACTGATGAGATTCAATACAAATGCCATCCATCGTGCTTATTATTGCTCTTGCTTCGAGGTCATCAAGAAAAACGGCAGGGTGAACAACCATTTGTATTAGCTTGTAATTATCATGTTTTATTAAACCAAGAGCATAAGCATCTTTGAAGACTTTACGCTGTTCGTCAACATCTCTTTGATGGAGTATTCTGGGGTCACCAGCAATTGGTCCGGTATCGCCATTTTCTTCATCATAGAGCCACCCTTCTCGACAAATGATTATATGCTTTACAATATTTCCATTTTTTTCGTAATTGCGAATTGTCCTCACCAGCTTATTTGTTTTCGGATTAGTATCTACCCAGTCACCGTCTCCGCCCTGTTGGTGGATGTAATGCTCAAAAAAACGTTGTTTGGTACGAAAAGCTCCACTATAATCTTTTACTACATCCATATGCAAAGCCGTATAATCATCTGCTTTTAGCATATCATCGTAATTTCCAATGCCAGGTTTCCAGACTGCAACTAATCCGTCTCCCCCTGACATATCATGAATACTGTCACGTGGATATGGTCTGATTCCAACTTTAGATCGGCTCTTTTGTGCAAAAGATGCTGTGGTTGTTAAAAATAAGATTAAGAACAACATTTTACAATCCATAAAATTTTTCATTTTCTTTTGTTTTTATTTAATTCAGACTAATAATAATTCTCTCTATAATCAACTTTATATACAGACATAGTAAAAATATGATGCATGTCAAATACAAATATATGTTTAAACTTAATCAGATAACTTACTTATTTGTTTTATATACTATACTAATTGATATATAATTATCCCAGAATAGATCTCTTTTAAGTCTCATTTTTTTATTTTAAATTTTAACGTCCTTTTTGTGCTGAAATAGCATTTGCATAACATGTCTGATAAGGATCTAAATGTGTTTTCTGTTTTTCCATAAAACTTCTACTTGATTTTTCGCAGTTTATCTTTATAGAAAGACTTTTTACAGTTTTTTTATTTGATTCTCCACATAAAATTCCACTGTAAATGTCAATTTGTAAATAACAGCTCATTCTTTTTTATAATTCAATAAAATATACGACGAAAAACAGTTGGAAATCAAATCTACAGCGGTAGATTGGACTTTCATCTGTTGAAAATGCAATCTACTGCAGTAGAAATGTTTTGAATCACCAAAATTGTGCTCTTTTGTGCAAAACAGAGAGGAAAATGCTGTGAAATAAGAAAAAACAACCAGAAATTTAAGAATCAACCGATGAAAAAATAAAATCTACATCAGAAATTAAACTTTTAAGGTATAAATGGGCCAAATTTGGACAGAAAAATGGGAAAT
>CAZUHZ010000099.1:0-7714 GCA_964620895.1 uncultured Dysgonomonadaceae bacterium
ACTAATGTATATAGCAAACACTTACACCCAAATTTATGTACAGATAGTATTCTCTGTAAAGTGTGCCCGTATGTCACCCTTCAAGATGGATATTCAACTATGTTTGGCACAAAGGCGTTTTGTGTTGCTAAAGGTGGAAACCACAAAAGATGGCAAGATTGGGGATGGCTCTCATTGAATATTAATCCACTTATTTTCAAATTTAAGTAGGCAACTTCTTTTTTTAATAACCATTTATCGGCATTACTTCCCATTGAAATAATGCAATTGATTATAGAATATGCTTTTTTATAAATAAAAACTGCAAAAACTCTCCTTTAAGTGTCACATTGTGTATATTTGCATCTGTTTAATGCAATATTGTATAATAGTATAAGATACCCTAGCTCCTAATTATGTCCACATTAAGATTTAAAGTAGTAGAAGAGGCTTTTAAACGCGAAGCCACACCAATTATAGTACCCAAAGAGTTCCCTTCTGAGTATTTTGGCAAGTACGTCTTTAATCGTGCCAAAATGTCAAAGTACTTGTCGAAAGAGACCATGAGCATTGTTGTCAAAGCTATCGACGAGGGGGTAACACTTCCACGCAGCATCTCCGATCATGTGGCAGCAGGGATGAAAATGTGGGCAATGGAAATGGGTGCTACGCACTATACTCATTGGTTTCAACCTTTAACGGAAGGAACTGCCGAAAAGCATGACTCTTTTATAGAGTATATCAATGGTAGTCCGTTGGATAGCGAAATTATAGAACGTTTTTCGGGCAAACTATTAGCACAACAAGAGCCCGATGCATCTAGTTTCCCCAGCGGTGGTATTCGCAACACATTTGAGGCTCGTGGTTACACTGCATGGGACCCATCCTCTCCAGCATTTATTGTTGAGGATACCTTGTGTATTCCTACAGTTTTTATCTCCTATACTGGCGAAGCGCTAGATTACAAAGCCCCTTTATTGAAATCTATCTCAGCCATAGACAAAGCAGCAGTAGAGGTGTGTAAACTATTCGACCCGAATGTAAAAAAGGTGTATTCATTCTTAGGTTGGGAGCAAGAGTTTTTCTTGGTAGATCAAGCTTTATATTCAGCTCGCCCCGATTTGATGCTGACAGACAGAACGCTAATAGGACATGAAAGTGCAAAAAACCAGCAACTAGAAGATCATTACTTTGGAGCTATTCCTCCAAGGGTAGTTGCTTTTATGCGAGAGTTTGAGTTTGAAGCTTATCGCTATGGAATACCTATCAAAACACGTCATAATGAAGTGGCACCGAATCAATTTGAATTTGCTCCCATATATGGAGAAACCAATTTGGCGGTTGACCAAAACTTGATTGTAATGTCGCTTATGAAGAAAATAGCGAGTAAGCACAACTTCAGGTTGCTGTTGCATGAAAAGCCTTTTGAAGGAATCAATGGTTCGGGTAAGCATTGTAATTGGTCGTTAGGTACTAATACTGGTGTTGGACTATTTACTCCCGGTAAGAATGCTGATGAGAACCTACAGTTTATCACTTTTTTAGTAAACACAATGATGGCTGTGTATAAGCACAACGGATTGCTCAAAGCATCTATAGCATCGGCTACTAATGCACACCGTCTTGGAGCCAACGAAGCTCCTCCAGCCATTATCTCTGTGTTTTTGGGCACACATATATCTTCTGTATTAGATAAAATTGAAGACAGTTCAGAAAACAATGCCATTACCATGGATGCTGTGAAACGCATGAAATTGGGCGTAGCACACGTTCCTGAGGTACTTATTGACAATACTGACAGGAATCGCACATCGCCCTTTGCTTTCACAGGCAATCGTTTTGAATTTCGTGCTGTTGGGTCATCTGCCAACTGCTCATCTGCAATGATAGTTTTGAACTCTATATTGGCTGCACAACTCAACTCTTTTTCAAAAGAAATTGCTGATAAAACAGCAGAGGGGATGAACAAAGAACAAGCAATTTTTGACACCTTGCGTAGCTATATTAAAGAATCTAAGCCAATTCGTTTCGATGGAAATGGTTATAGCGATGAGTGGAAAGAAGAGGCAAAAGAGCGCGGACTTGATTGCGAAACAAGCGTGCCACTAATTTACGATGCCTACACATCATCAGCATCCATAGAGATGTTCAGAGACGTGAGAGTGCTCAACAGCACCGAGCTTTATGCTCGCAATGAAGTGAAATGGGAGGTATATACCAAAAAAGTTCAAATAGAGTCGCGAGTATTAAGCGACTTATCCATCAATCATATCATACCCGTTGCTACTAGGTATCAATCTACATTGCTAGACAATTTGTATAAAATGAAAATGGTTTTCGATAATACATTAGCTGCAGATTTGTCAAAGGAAGATGCGTCGCTTATAGAAGAGATAGCCACACACATTTCGGCAATCAAAAAAAATGCAGATGCTATGGTTGAAGCGCGAAAGATGGCTAACAGCATTGAAGATGCGCGCGGAAAAGCTATTGCCTATCACGATACCGTTGTGCCTTACTTAAGCGTTATTCGATATCATGTAGATAAATTGGAACTTATTGTGGATAACGAGATTTGGCCATTACCAAAATATAGAGAGTTGCTATTTATCAACTAAAACTTGTAGCTGATTTGGTGCTAATATTTATATTTACTTGTTCCGAAAACAACAAACCTACACATTCTGATAGATGTGTAGGTTTGTTACTTTCAAGCTTTGTATTACAGAACCTCGTCACCAAATTTAAACTTAGCATCTGTCATAAAGTGCTTAATTCTATTCTCATCTTCCTTTTTGCAAATAAGTAAAGTATTATCAGACTCGGCCACAATGTAATTGTCTAATCCTTGTATTATCACAAACTTTTTAGTAGTCGTAGCCACTATATTGTTATAGCTTTCTATATACAATGCTTCGCTATTTACATTCACGTTTTGATCTTCGTCTTTTTCCGATACGTTGTGAAGTGAAACCCATGAGTCTAAATCAGACCACCCAAAAGATGATATAATAACAAAAACATTGTCAGCTTTTTCTAGTATTCCATAATCTATAGATATGTTGGGGCAGAATGGGAAATTGGCATCAATAAATTCTTTCTCTTTTGCTGTATTGAATAGGTGTGCTCCATCGTTAAACATGTTCGGTATATCAGGCAAATGAGCCTTGAAAGCATTTAGTATTGACTTCAAACTCCAGATAAAAATACCCGAGTTCCATACAAACTCACCACTATCAATAAAGGCTTGTGCCAGCTTCTTGTTAGGCTTTTCTGTAAAAGTTTTTACTTTTTGCACCCCTTCCACCTTTTCAGAGCTCGCCTGTATGTATCCATAAGTTGTAGCGGGTCGAGTTGGGGTTACACCCAATGTTAGTAGCACGTCGTGATGTTCTACAAACTCCAACCCCTTGTTTATATCTGCAATAAACTGATCGCTTTTCAAAATTAAATGGTCTGATGGAGCCACTATAATGTTCGCTTCTGGATTGATAGCTTGAATACGAAAAGCAGCGTAAGCAATACATGGAGCTGTGTTGCGTCTTATGGGTTCAAGTAAAATTTGATCTTCAGCAAGTTCTGGCAATTGCTCCCTAGTCATATCTGCATACTCATCATTGGTTACAATGAGTATGTTTTCTTTGGGAATTATCTTGTTAAATCGGTCAAAAGTTGATTGAAGTAGTGAGCGACCTGTGCCGAAGAAATCTAAAAATTGTTTAGGAATCTCTTCATTGCTGTATGGCCAAAATCTATTGCCAATACCACCGCTCATGATAATGCAGTAATTATTATTTTTCATCTATTAAAATCATTCTTAGTTAAAATAATGAATAGTTGTGTGGTTTCTTATTATGTACACAAAGATAAGTTTTTAAATAGTTTTACACCACCTATATAACATCCTTTTATGTTTGAATGTTCATATATTAGGCGTATCACTCCTCATACAATTGATAATGTACATATTAACATATGAAAATCAATGGTGTATTGACACATACATGTTATTTAAGACTTCCATTTCTGCCAATTATAGAATAATGTGACAAAAAAGCTCTCTTTTGTTTTGCAATTCAAAAAATATATGTACTTTTGTTGTCTCAAAATAAGTCTATATGCCCAGATGGCGGAATTGGTAGACGCGTTGGTCTCAAACACCAATGGATTAATTTCCTTGCCGGTTCAATCCCGGCTCTGGGTACTTAAAACCCCTGATTATCGTTTGATAGTCAGGGGTTTTTCTTTTTTTGTGCAACAAAAAAATGACAACAATGTGTAGTATTATAGAATGCTAATCAAACTATGTTGCTGTAAAACAATCTACAGTCTGCATGGTGCTTGAGGTTGTGTAAGTACAGTTTACTACAAACAGTGCTACTCCTATCGGAGTGCTAATTACTACAATATTTGAAACGTGCTTCTCTAGTAGTTTAGTGTTGTTTAATTGAAATTGATGCAACCAGTTATTATCAATACGTTGCTGCCGAACATCGTAATTTATAGCTCCATTAGGAACCTAACTGTCTGTAGTAAATTAACACCCCTGACCAACCAGAACTCCTTTTTGGAGCAAACTATTAGATAGTTTGATTAGAGTGAGTATTTTTAAAGATATAAATAGATAAACATGCGTTTCTGTAGGCGTTCCTACCAACTTCCAAATCTACGCACACCACCTGTTTCAGAATGCAACAACACAAGAGTGGTAGTGACACAACCAATGTGTTCTCCTACCCTAAAACAAATAATGAAATTATATCTTCTTATTTATACACAGAATCATTATCTTTGAGACACAAAAAAAACAAACATACTAATAATCAACTTTATGAAAAAGCATTCATTCATTCTATTTCTAAGCAGTTTACTATGGGCAACTAATATCTTCTCTGCCAATATAGACACGGTTCAAACTTACAGTTCGTCAATGAACAAAGAGATTCCTGCAATAGTTATAACTCCAAATGATTACAACAAAGAGGCGCAACTCCCAGTTGTATATCTATTGCACGGATATAGTGATGAATACTCATCTTGGGCAAACAGGTTTGACGATGCAAAAAGGATGTCCGATCAATATAACTTTATCATAGTATGCCCCGATGGAGATTACTCTAGTTGGTATTTTGATAGTCCCATGGATAGCACTTCGCGCTATGAAACATACATTGCCAAAGAGTTAGTTGAGTGGATAGATAATAATTACAAAACCATTCCCAACAGAAATGCGCGTGCCATTACTGGGCTCAGCATGGGTGGTCATGGAGCTCTTTACTTGGCATTTCGTAATCAAGAGGTGTTTGGAGCATGTGGCAGCATGAGTGGCGGTGTTGACATTCGTCCGTTTCCCGAGAACTGGGAAATAAAAAAACACTTGGGTAACCAATGTGAGCATCCCGACAACTGGGAGAAAAACACAGTTATAAATATGATGCATTTGCTAACTCCCAACAAGCTAGCCATCACAATTGATTGTGGTATAGAGGATTTCTTCTTCGACGTTAATGTCAGATTGCACGAAGAATTGACATACAGAAATATTCCTCACACATTCATCTCTCGTCCTGGTACACACAGTTGGGACTTTTGGAAAATGTCAGTAAAATATCATGCTCTATTTTTTGCTGAATACTTTAATCAACTATCTCTATAGGTATGAAAAAATCAGCAATTACTTCTCTTGCCTTTTTATTAGCGATGCTACTAGCAGGGCAAACAAAAGTTGAACCATTCAAATTTGCGTTAATTACAGACACGCATGTTGGCAACCCCAATAATGATGAAGATTTGCAACGAACGGTTGACGACATCAATCATAATATGCCCGAGATTGAATTTGTAATTGTGTCGGGCGACGTCACAGAGTTTGGATCAGACAATGAATTAAAAAGTGCTAAAAATATATTAGACCAAATAAAAATGCCCTCTTATATTATTCCTGGCAACCACGATTCCAATTGGTCAGAAAGTGGCACTAATAGTTTTCTAAAAATATTCGGCACAGAAACTTTTGGATTTGAACACAACGGATACCTTTTTGCAGGTTTACCATCTGGGCCAAATATGCGGATGAGTCCAGGTCAAATTCCAAGAGAAGGAATTACTTGGTTTAACAAACTGCTGATACAGACAGATAAAGAGACACCCATTATATTTGTAAACCATTACCCCATGAACAACAGCCTCAACAATTGGTTTGAGGTAATGGATGCATTAAAACCCTATAATGTAAAGGCAATGTTGTGTGGTCATGGTCATAAAAACAAAGAGTATAACTTTGAAGGCATAAATGCTGCCATGCTTCGCTCTAATTTGCGTGCAAATGATGAGTTTGGTGGCTACAATGTTATCACAGTAACACAAGACTCAATTATATTTCAAGAACGCATAGTATCGGGGCAAACTCATGCTCCATGGCTTAGTTATTCTACCGAAGGACGCCCACAGTGGGAAGCAAATCCTCCACGACCCGATTACACCATCAACAACAATCACGCTTACGTAAAAGAAGTGTGGGCTAAGCAAGAAGATGGAGATATTGGTGGAGGGATAGCCATAGCACAAAACTTTTTGATATTAACTACTACACAAGGAGAAGTAAAAGCTATAAACTCCTCAACTGGCAAAGAGGTGTGGAGCTTTAAAACAAATGGTAAAATATACTCCACTCCAACGGTATGTGAGGATGTAGTGTGGGTTTCATCTACCGATAAAAACTTATACGGGTTGCAATTAAAAAGTGGAACTCCACAATTTACACTATCGCACAATAAATCGATAGTAGCATCCCCAGTATGTGACCAAAACTTAGTAATAGTTCCTGGAACGGATGGAAAATGCACATCGTGGGATAGAAATACTGGAAAACAAGTGTGGCAATTCGATCAAATTGAGAACTTCACCTTAACGCGTCCACAAGTTAAAGATGGTGTTGTGTTTTTTGGTAGTTGGGGAAATGAATTTTATGCACTTGACACAGGTACAGGAAACTTAAAATGGAAATGGCACAACGGACAATCTAACCGAATGTATTCGCCAGCCCAAGTAGTGCCAGTTATAACACACAACAAAGTATTCTTGGCATCGCCCGACCGTTACATGACTGTGCTTGATGAAGCAACTGGGACTGTTATATGGAGACACAATGATGTTGAGTATCGTGTTCGCGAATCCATTGGTGTGTCGGCAGATGGCAACACAGTTTATGCAAAAACGATGGGTGGAAAGATTATAGCGATTGATGCAACAATCGACGAGCGAGATATAAAATGGATATCATCGGGCGAAGATATGGGATACGAACTAGCCCCTACGCCCATTGTTGAAAAAAATGGTGTTGTGTATGCACCTACTGACAAAGGATTGATTTATGCATACAATGCGCAAAATGGCAAGTTTTTGTGGAAGTATAGAGTTGCTACAGGATTAATAAATATGATACTACCAACAGATACTAACGAGCTATATGTAGCTTCGATGGATGGTATGTTGGTGAAACTAAAGGTGTCGGAGATATAACATGTTTTACTTTGCAAAAACTTCTATTCCAAAATAGCAAGAATGTTATTTCAGACATTCTGACTGGTAGGAAACCATAAAAAGTATTATTTCATGGTTTCGTATCAATACAAAAGCGCAAAAAGTTTTATTTTGAGGTTTCGTATCAGTACAAAAGCGTAAAAAGTTTTATTTTGAGGTTTTGTACCAGTACGAAAGCGCAAAAAGTTTTATT
>CAZUHZ010000100.1:0-7671 GCA_964620895.1 uncultured Dysgonomonadaceae bacterium
AGTGTTGCATATTTACCCAATCTCACCATTTTAATTTTCATTTAAGTATTTATTTATTATTATTATCTAGTTAATGAATTGCGTTTCGCAAGCTGTATCATTTTAAACAAATCATTGACAGTAAAGTTTGAAAACTTTACTGTTTTTTTCAAAAAGGAAAAACAAATACAGCGATAAATAAAACATATTCCATTTTCTTTCTGTGTGAAGAAGATTAATACATTGCTTATAACAAAAGATTCCTTATTTTTGTGTTCCTAATGATTAGGTAATTATCAACTTGCCTCTTACCCTAAATAATAAAACAACAGAATGAAACAATATAAAGAGCTGCTCCAACGTGTTTTGGACGAAGGCGTAAAAAAAGACGACCGAACTGGTACAGGAACAATCAGCCTATTTGGACATCAAAGTAGATACAATTTAGCAGATGGATTCCCTTTGCTAACAACAAAAAAAACTCATTTGAAATCGATTATATACGAACTGCTATGGTTTCTGAATGGTGACACCAATATAAAATACTTACAAGAAAATGGTGTGCGCATTTGGAATGAATGGGCAGATGAAGATGGAAATCTAGGACCAATCTATGGAAACCAATGGCGCTCTTGGCCCGACTACAACGGTGGACATATAGACCAGATAGCGGAAGTGATTGAAACAATTAAAACAGACCCTGACTCACGACGCATTATTGTAAACTCTTGGAATGTGGCACAACTACCACAAATGAAGCTGGCGCCTTGCCACGCATTCTTTCAGCTATATGTGGCTGAAGGGAAGTTGAGCTTACAACTCTATCAACGTAGTGCTGATATTTTTCTGGGTGTACCTTTCAATATTGCTTCGTATGCCCTTTTGCTAAAGATGATAGCACAGGTAACCAATTTGGAAGAGGGTGACTTTGTACACACATTTGGCGATGCACACATATACTCAAACCACATTGAGCAAGTCAAACTGCAACTCAGTCGCGATGTGAGACCTCTACCTACAATGAAAATAAATTCTGATGTGAAAAACATATTTGACTTTAAGTTCGAAGATTTTGAACTGACCAATTATAATCCTCATCCACATATAAAAGGAAAAGTGGCTATCTAAAACAGAAATAGAGATGAACGATAAAACCAAAAAGAGTAAACCAACGGCATCGATTGTTGTGGTTGTTGACGAAAACAATGGCATTGGTAAAGACAACGAATTGCTGTGTCACTTACCCAACGATTTGAAGCATTTCAAAAACATCACGTTGAACAACACCATTATAATGGGTCGTCGCACACTTGAAGCAATGCCAAACGGAGCGGCATTGCCAAAGCGAACAAATATTGTAATAACATCAAACAAGGAGTTGCAGTTTGACAACTGTGTTATACTTCACTCACTACCCGAAGTATGGGAGTATTGCAAAGATGAAGAGGAGATATTTTTTATTGGTGGAGGTCCAATTTACAACGCTGTGATTGATGATGTAGATAAACTTTATATCACGCGCATACATCATACATTTGAAGGTGCTGATACTTTCTTCCCCAAAATAGACCTTAATAATTGGGAGTTGATGGAAGAAGAGAAGCATCAAGCGGACGAGAAACATAAATATGATTATACTTTTCAAACCTATATACGAAAAGAGTGAAATGAGTTCATCATCACTACAGAACACTATAATCCTAAACAACAGTTAGAGTGTTCGGTCTTGAATGTTGCCATAAACAATTAGATAGCTCTGCTCTCTATGACTAACTACCAAACTAGAAAGCACAATTTAAAATATAGATAACAATGAAATCAATTGACGCTTTTATTTTATACACCCAACCCGAACAAGCTGGCAAAACTGTTTCTCAATTAAAGCAATCGGAACATATCAAGCATATTTACCTACTTGCTCCGCAAAAAGGAATGCAACAGATAGAGGGTTGTGAAATAGTTGAGATTGATACTATACAAAGCACACAAACAGTGCAAAAGATTGCCGAAAGGAGTAAAGCTGATTATACACTTATTTACCAAAAATCAACTGTGTTGCAATTGGGTTACTTTGCACTGGAGCGCATGATTAAAATTGCTGAAGACACAGGTGCTGGAATGCTCTATGCTGACTATTATGCAATTATTGATGGTGAAAAGAGAAACAATCCTGTGATAGATTATCAAAAAGGAAGTTTGAGAGACGATTTCAATTTTGGCTCTCTTTTGCTATACAATAGTGCTGCTATAAAGAGTGCTGCAAAGAGAATGAAAAGGACGAATTACAACTTTGCGGGCTTGTATGATTTGAGATTAAAGATTTCGCAGAAGCATGACTTGGTTCACATCAACGAATACCTCTACTCTGAGACTAATGAGGACACTAGGAAATCGGGTGAAAAGATATTTGATTATGTTGACCCAAAGAATCGCGCCGTACAAATAGAGATGGAGCAAGCATGCACACAACATCTTAGAGATATAGGCGCATACTTAGAACCAGAATTTGAACCAATAGCATTTGATAATGAGGAGTTTGAATTTGAAGCTTCTGTTATTATTCCTGTTCGCAACCGTATAAAAACAGTGGAGGATGCCATTGACTCTGTATTGATTCAAAAAACCAATTTCAAATTCAACCTCATTGTTGTTGACAACCGCTCAACAGATGGAACTACTGAAACAATAAGGGAGCTTACCAAAGATGAAAGAGTGATTCATATTATACCCGACCGCGATGACTTAGGTATTGGAGGTTGTTGGAACATGGGCGTTCATCACGAAAAATGCGGTAAGTTTGCCATACAACTAGATAGTGATGATGTGTATAGTAACGAGAATACACTTCAAAAGATTGTAGAAGCTTTTTATGAGCAAAACTGTGCGATGGTTGTAGGTAGCTACGAAATGAAGGACTTTGACATGAACACTATTCCTCCAGGAATAATCGACCATAAAGAGTGGACCCCCGATAATGGGCGAAACAATGCCTTGCGCATAAATGGATTGGGTGCACCAAGAGCATTCTATACACCTGTGTTGCGTGATATTAAAGTGCCCAACACAAGTTATGGTGAAGATTATGCATTGGGATTGAATATATCTCGCACCTATCAGATAGGAAGAATATACGATGTGTTGTATCTATGTCGCCGATGGGAAGGCAACACAGATGCATCTTTAGATATTACAAAAATGAATGAACACAACACCTACAAAGACAGGATACGCACTTGGGAGTTATTGGCAAGGCAAGAAATAGTAAAACAAGATAGTATAGAAATACCCTACTAAATATGACAGAACCCCAAATTAGTGTGGGCATAATGAGTGCTCCAGAAATAAACTTCTCTCTTTTCAATCCATATTGGTTTAATGGAGACATCTTAATTGAAGACTATTATAGTGCAGTTATATCAGATGGAAAGATTGACTTCAATGGGAATCTATTTGAAGAACTACTCTTACAAGCCAATGATATACATACAGACTCGTTTGAATTGAAAGATGCAGTAATTGGCATCAATTTTCATTGGGAACGAAAAGAGAACCAGCAGTTTCAAGGTCACTTAAAACTCATTGTTGAGAATGATAAGATTACTGCTGTGAATATTGTATCGCTTGAAGATTACTTAGCAAGTGTGATTTCATCAGAAATGAGTGCTACTAGTTCTGAGGAATTATTGAAAGCGCATGCTGTGATATCTAGAAGTTGGCTATTGGCACAGATAGATAAAAACAAAGCTTTAGAAAGAGAGAAAGAGAGCTATCAGACAGTTTTTGAAGATAATAACGAAATTGTTAAATGGTGGGACAGAGAAGATCATGAAAACTTTGATGTTTGCGCCGATGATCATTGTCAACGCTACCAAGGTATAACAAAACAATCCACTCCTTTGGTGAGTAATGCTATTAAGCAAACCCATGGTCAAGTACTACTATTTAACAATACAATTTGTGATACTCGCTACAGTAAATGTTGTGGGGGATTTATGGAGACTTTTGAAAATGTATGGGAGCCAACACCTCACCCTTATTTGGTAGGAAAAGCAGATTCCAATAATATTAGTTTAGAAAAGCCCAACCTAACAAATGAAGATGAAGCAGTGGATTGGATTAAATCGTCGCCCGTAGCTTTTTGCAACACTAAAGATAACAGAATACTTAAACAAGTTTTAAATAACTATGACCAAGAGACTTCTGATTTTTATCGTTGGAAGGTTATCTATACTCAAGAGGAGCTTTCTGAACTTATCTACAAACGTTCTGGCATTGATTATGGCGATATTTTAGCACTTTCACCTATCGAGCGTGGAACGTCTGCACGCATTATTCGTTTAAAGATAGTTGGTACTAAACGAGTCATGACAATTGGCAAGGAATTAATGATTAGACGCACACTATCTGAATCACATCTCTACAGTTCAGCTTTTGTAGTAGAAAATGGTGAAGATAATGAGGAGGGAATCCCCTCATCATTCACGTTATATGGAGCAGGCTGGGGACATGGAGTTGGCTTATGCCAAATTGGCGCTGCTGTTATGGCAGACAAAGGATATGAATATGAGGATATATTGGAGCATTATTATCCTGGTGCAAGGATAGAAAATAGATATTAACACAATCAATACCTCATACAATGAGTAAACAAAAAGCACACAAACCAAAAAATCCATGGACATGGATACCCACCCTCTATTTTGGGCAAGGACTGCCCTACGTAGTAGTGATGTCTGTAGCTGTGATAATGTACAAACGTTTTGGTCTTTCCAACACTGATATTGCTTTATACACAAGTTGGCTCTATTTGCCATGGGTCATCAAACCCTTTTGGAGTCCATTTGTAGATATACTTAAAACTAAACGCTGGTGGATTGTTACCATGCAATTGCTTATTGGTGCTGGATTGGCTGGTGTGGCATTTACAATCCCTACCCCCTTCTATTTCCAAGCCACAATAGGATTCTTTTGGCTTTTAGCATTTAGTTCTGCCACACACGACATTGCTGCGGATGGTTTCTACATGCTTGCATTGGACGATTCGCAACAATCATTTTTTGTGGGTATTCGCAGTACCTTCTATCGTATTGCTATGATTACAGGGCAGGGTATATTGATTGTTTTGGCAGGTTTTTTAGAAAATAGAACAGACAATTTACCACTTGCATGGAGCATCACTTTCTTTATTCTCGCTGGACTATTTGTAGTACTTTTTGCCTATCACAACTTTATTTTACCACATCCAAAGACCGACTATGGAAAAGCAGCACATTCAGCATCCGATATTGCCAAAGAGTTTGGTCAAACATTCTCTTCCTTTTTCTCAAAAAAAGGAATTGGATTGGCCATTGCATTTATGCTACTATACAGATTGGCGGAAGCTATGTTAGTGAAGCTAGCATCTCCTTTCTTATTAGACATAAGAGAAGTGGGAGGAATGGGACTATCAACACAAGAAGTGGGAGTTGTTTATGGAACTGTAGGTGTCATATGTCTTACACTTGGGGGCATTCTTGGAGGAGTTGTTGCTTCACAAAAGGGGTTGAAATATTGGTTATGGCCAATGGCACTCAGCATCACATTGCCTAATGCAGCCTACCTGCTTCTCTCTTACTTCCAACCCGAAAACTTTCTTTGGATTAATGCAGCAGTTGGAATTGAGCAGTTTGGGTATGGGTTTGGCTTTACAGCCTACATGTTGTATATGATTTATTTCTCGCAAGGCGAACACAAAACAGCTCATTATTCCATTTGCACTGGCTTTATGGCATTGGGAATGATGATTCCAGGAATGGTGTCAGGATGGCTACAAGAGTTGATTGGATACAATCATTTCTTTATATTTATTATGATAGCCACCATTCCAACTCTTCTTTTAGTGCCATTTTTGAAAATAGACTCCGAGTTCGGTAAAAAAACCAAACAAGTAAAGGAGACAGTGTAAATAAAAGCCGAAGAATAAATACAGAAACTATAAAAAAAGAGAGCTCTCCTTATATTATTTTGCACAGTATTGATGACAACATCAGCAAATGCTCAGAAGATTAAAATAAAGACTGATATTGAAGTACTAAAGCAAACAAACTTCAAAATTATGACAGGCAAGCGCATGGGACTAATAAAAAACTCAAAAGGGATTATTGACAACAAGCTTATACCTGATATCAAAATAAACATAGTACACAACAATAAAATATGAACAGTAATATAATATTAATCGCCGATAGCGGTGCCACCAAAACAGATTGGTGCTTGCTGCAAAAAGGAGAGATAATAGATAGATTCGAAACAAAAGGTATTAGTCCTGTATTTCAAACAGAAAAGGAGATTGCCGAAGAGATAGCAGCGCACGTTTACCCACAATTGAAAGATAGGATGCCTGACGCCATCTTTTTCTATGGTTCGGGGTGCATTCCCGAAAAAATTGAAGGCGTGAAGAGTGCCATTCAATCTTCATTCCCAATTGATAAAGTAGGAGTACATAGCGATTTAGTTGCTGCTGCTCACTCATTGTGTGGCAATAAGCCAGGTATTGCTTGTATCTTAGGTACTGGTAGCAACTCCTGCGAATGGAACGGAAAAGAAATTACGAATCAAATATCTCCACTTGGCTATATATTGGGAGATGAAGGAAGCGGAGCTTCTATGGGTAAATTGCTGGTGGGCGATGTATTAAAAAATCAGTTGACAAAAGGATTGAAAGAGAAATTTTTAGAACAATACAGTTTAAACCCTGCTATCATTATCGAGCATGTTTATCGAAAACCATTCCCTAGCCGTTTTTTAGCAAGTGTCACTCCTTTTCTTTTACAGAATATCGAAGATGATTCTATTGCTTGCATCGTGAAACAGTCTTTTAGAGACTTCTTTGAGCGTAATGTGATGCAATATAATTATAAAAAACAGAATGTAAACTTTGTTGGATCAATTGCTCATTATTACTCACACATACTTGAAGAAGTGGCACAAGAAATGGGAATAACTATTGGTAAAATCAACCAATCGCCCATGGAAGGATTGGTTGAATACTATAAATCAAAAACTCTTTAAATAAAAAACGAACCCAATCATGAACTTTATAAAAGTAACAGAAGAATCCTCTCTATACGATAACCTAGAATATAAATCTATTGGAGATATCCTTACCGAAATAAACACGGAGGATAAAAAGATAGCACAAGCAGTTGAAAAAACGATTCCTGCAATAGAAAAACTTGTTGACGGAATTATAAATCGCATGAAACGTGGAGGACGAATCTTCTATATAGGGGCAGGTACGAGTGGTAGATTGGGCGTTTTGGACGCTTCTGAAATCCCTCCAACATTTGGGATGCCTCCCACTTATGTAATTGGACTTATTGCGGGTGGAGATAAAGCGCTACGAAACCCTGTAGAGCAAGCCGAAGACAATTATGAGCTTGGATGGGACGAACTACTAGAACATGGTATTAATAAAAATGACACGTTGGTTGGCATTGCGGCATCAGGAACTACACCTTATGTAATTGGAGCATTGCGCAATGCTCGTGAAAAAGGAATTCTAACAGGAGCTATTAGTTGCAATCCCAATTCTCCTGTTGCCAGAGAAGCTGAAATTAAAATAGAACCTATTGTAGGACCTGAATATGTGACTGGAAGCACACGCATGAAATCGGGAACAGCACAAAAGATGGTGCTCAACATGATTACAAC
>CAZUHZ010000101.1:0-7568 GCA_964620895.1 uncultured Dysgonomonadaceae bacterium
GTTTCTCCCATAAATGTTTTTATAGAGAATACTGTTTTTTCGGGGTTGGTTATTGCCTGGCGTTTTGCAGGGTCACCCACTCTGCGCTCTCCACCTTCCACAAATGCTACAATGGATGGGGTAGTGCGTCTTCCTTCGTTGTTAGTAATTACAACAGGTTCGTTGCCCTCCATTACCGAAACGCAAGAGTTTGTTGTTCCTAAATCAATTCCTATTATTTTTCCCATACTGTTTATATTTTTATTAGTTTGTTTTTTTATAAGTTTCTATCTATGTTACTTCAAAATTGATGCCAAAAATTAAACTGACACTTTGTGTGACGATATGTCAGTCTGTTTTTTATTGTCCTTTATTTATATAACAAATAATGTGCCACAAAAAAACAGCAAAGTTACAGCTATTGTAATGGTATATCTTTTTTATAATAATATTTTAATTAACTTTGAAGTGAACAATCAACCTGTTTTAGATAAACATCATAAAATAATCAATTATGACTTATATTTTTACAACCCAAGACAAGCAACAATTAAAGAAGAAAGGAATTTCTGAAGAGCAAATTGCTGAACAACTACGCTATTTCCAGGAAGGCTATCCACCTCTTACCATTATGAAGCCTGCTTCGATTGATGAGGGGATACTGAGGCTTGACAATCTTGAAAAAAAGATTTGTGTAGTGAAGTGGGAGGACTATTTAGAGAAAGACAAAAAAGTGACCAAGTTTGTTCCTGCATCTGGGGCGGCTAGTAGAATGTTTAAAGACCTTTTTTCTTTTCTTGAACAAGAGGGTAATGTGCCAACTACCGATTTCGAAAAAGAATTCTTCGACAATATTCAATCGTTTGCTTTTTTTGATGAGTTGAATAAGGTGTGTCAAAAGATGCACAGCAAAACAATAGAGCAACTTTTGTCAGACAATAAATATAAAGAGATAGTGACGTCGCTATTGAGCGAAGAGGGTCTCAACTATGGCGAACTACCCAAGGGATTGCTGTTGTTTCACAGTTATTCCGATAAGAAAAGAACCCCCATGGAAGAGCATCTTATTGAAGGCGCCATGTATGCCAAAGGAATTGACAACAAAGTAAATGTTCATTTCACAATATCTCCGCATCACGAGGGGTTGTTCAAAGAGTTGCTCAATAAGGTAAAAAGCGAGCTGGAAGAGCAAATGGATGCTCAGTTTGATGTTACTTTCAGTATCCAAAAACCTTCAACCGATACCATCGCTGTAGATTTAGACAACAATCCTTTTATAGATGATGGCGCATTGTTGTTCCGTCCTGGAGGACATGGGGCGCTTATTGAGAATTTGAATGATTTAGATGCAGATATTGTTTTTATAAAAAACATCGACAATGTTGTGCCCGACAGCTTTAAAGAGAGTGATATATTTCATAAAAAGGTATTGGCAGGCGTGTTGATAGATACGCAGAAAAAGGTTTTTAGCTATTTAGATAAGTTAGCGTCGGGTGATTATCGGTTGGGCGATCTTGCAGAAATAGAACTCTTTATGCAGAACGAATTGTTTATAACTGAGGGTGATTTAATGGGAGATACCAAAGTGGATCTTGAACAATATATGTTTGACAAGCTAAACCGCCCAATCAGAGTGTGTGGTATGGTGCGCAATGAAGGAGAGCCAGGTGGAGGTCCGTTTATTGTTGAAAACAAAGATGGTAGTTATTCACCTCATATATTAGAGGGTTCACAAATTGTTACCGACAAAGCGAAAAAAATAGCCAACAAAGCAACTCATTTCAATCCAGTGGATTTAGTGTGCGGATTAAAGAACCACAAGGGAGAAAAGTTTGACCTGCTGAGATATATAGATAAGGATACTGGTTTTATCTCATCTAAATCGCAAAGTGGAAGAGCTCTCAAGGCACTCGAGCTACCTGGTTTGTGGAATGGAGCTATGAGCGATTGGAACACCATTTTTGTTGAGGTGCCCATCGATACGTTCAATCCTGTAAAAACTGTGAATGATTTGTTGCGCGACGAACATCAATAATGATGCTTCGTGGAGGGGGCAGTTGGTATTATTTGTAGAGGGTTTATCTTTCTAATGCAATGTTCAAAAATAATGGACGGGGACAAACCCCGTCCCTACAATGTATGACGATGATAATGTGCAAAATAGGGTGTTTTTATATTTGCTGAAATGGTATATTGTTTTGCAAACAATTTATAGCTTCAAGCTATACCTGAGTGATAGAAAATTGTTACTATAAGTTGTAATTCCGAATTCAAGTAAGAGTATTAACAGAAAAAGAGAAGAACATATATAGCTTTTTGCGTATTTCGAAGATTTATTTGTAACTTCGTGTTAGACAATCACAATAATCAATCTTGCATATAAGCGCAAGATTTTCTATTTTCTTTATATGAGCGAAAACAACAAAATATTGGACGAGAATAAAATGATTGAAGATGAGTTTCAAGCTCTTCTTGATGATTATCTTTCGTCTAACCATCGCAAAAAGGTTGAGATTATAACCAAAGCGTTTAATCTTGCACATGAAGCCCACAAAGGGTCGCGTCGTCGCTCTGGCGAACCCTATATTATGCATCCTTTGGCTGTAGCTCGCATTGCGTCGAAAGAGATTGGGCTTGGGTCAACTTCAATTTCTGCTGCTTTGTTGCACGATGTGGTTGAAGATACAGACTATACGGTTGAGGATATTGAAATGATTTTTGGCGAACGAATTGCTCGCATTGTCGATGGTCTCACCAAAATATCTAGTGGTATGTTTGGAAGCAATGTTTCTGCTCAGGCAGAAAACTTCAGAAAACTCTTGCTTACCATGTCTAATGATATTCGGGTAATACTTATAAAAATTGCAGACCGCCTACACAACATGCGCACATTGTCTTCTATGGCTCCTGCCAAACAATACAAAATTACAGGCGAAACAAACTATATTTATGCACCTTTGGCACATCGTTTAGGCCTGTTTGCCATAAAGACAGAGCTGGAAGAGCTTTGTTTTAAATATGAGCACCCCAACACCTTTGCAGATATTACCGAGAGAATAAAAGATACGGCAGCTGAGCGAAACAAAATATACGAAAACTTTGCAAAGCCAGTGTGGGTAGAGCTAGATAAAATGAACATTGAGTATGAGATGAGGGCTCGTGTTAAATCTGTCTATTCTATCTGGAATAAGATGGAGAAAAAGAATGTTGACTTGCATGAAATATATGACATATTTGCAGTAAGAATAATCTTTGAGATTTATCCTGGCATGGATGAGAAAAAACAATGTTGGGATATATATTCAGCCATTACAGATATTTACAAACTTCGCCCCGATAGAATTCGTGATTGGGTGAGTCGTCCAAAGTCAAATGGCTATCAAGCTTTGCACTTAACCGTGATGGGACCTGATGGTAAGTGGATTGAAATACAAATTAGGAGCCGCAGAATGGATGATATAGCCGAAAAAGGATTTGCTGCGCATTGGAAATACAAAGCCGATAAGGTAGAAGAGGATAATGAGTTGGATAAATGGTTGAAAACTATTCAAGAAATTTTAGCCAATCCTAATCCTAACGCAGTTGATTTTCTCGACACCATCAAGTTGAACCTCTTTGCTATGGAGATATTTGTTTTTACACCCAAGGGTGATATAAAAACTCTTCCACAAGGAGCAACTGCACTCGATTTTGCATATATGTTGCACACCGATATAGGAGATACTTGTTTGGGGGCTAAGGTTAATCATAAATTGGTACCATTGAGCCACAAACTGAACAGTGGTGATCAAGTAGAGATAATAACATCAGCTTCGCAGAAGCCACAACCCGAGTGGATTAGTTTTGTTACAACTGCAAAAGCTAGAACTAAAATAGAGGCTGCTCTGCGTCGAGAGAAGAGAGCTATTGCCAAAGAAGGTAAGCTGAAGCTGGATAAGTTGTTTGTTGACGAACCTATGGAGAGGAGTATGCTCGACAGAATTCTTCATTATTACAACATTGATAGAAAAGACGATCTTTTTTATCAAATTGGAAACAATGATATTGAATTACCTCCAAGTTATACTGAATTTTTTAAGGGCGAAAGAAAAGAACAGTCAGACAACTTGTTGTTGCGCTACATGAAACAAGCATACAATGCAATGCGTAAACCATCGGATACAGGGGTAAAAGATAAACCTGAAAAGAGTAAAAAGGATGATGTAAGTAGGGATACTTCAGAGCTAGAGAAAATTGATCGGAAGGCGAAATTTAAATTAATTGAAAACAATAAGGTGAAAAACTTTATTTTACCACCATGCTGTAGTTCTTTGCCTGGCGATGACGTGTTCGGATTTATAACGGATGATGAACAAGTGGAAGTGCATAAAAGCTCTTGTGAGGTGGGTCTTAAACTTAAATCTAATTATGGAGAAAGAGTTATAGAGGTAGCTTGGGGCGATTATAAGCAATATACTTTTAAGTCATCTGTTTCTTTTACAGGTATCGATAAAAAAGGAATATTGAATCGTATTATTGCAAAGATTTCTGAGGTTGCCTCTGTTGATATTTTAAGTATGAATGTATCTTCGAAAGATGGAATATTTGAAGGTGAAATGGATGTAAGCCTACATAGTATTGAAGATATAAAAAACCTATGCTCTATGATAGCAAAAGTGGACGGCATAAATACCGTCCACCGCACTACAACATAATGTGTTGTTTTACTTATATGTTCTTTTAATATTGCTCTATTAAAGGATGAATACTTGCAATTACCTTTTCTTTTTTCTTGAAAACAGCATTGATGTTGCTTTTCTAGTTAAAAAAGTTAGAGCAAGAGGTTTAAGTAGTCTCCAACCTACAGAGCCAACAGTCTTGTAATTTGAAAGAAAAAAATTACCCCAGCCACCCCCAGGCAGTCTTGTCAGATAGGAAGAGCTTGAAACGGGTGATGAACCAATTGCTCTATCAGTAACCTTGTTCATAATTGATGAGGTGGTGCTTTTTAGTAACATCGACCCCCAATTATCATTAATGTATTGTAGTCGGAAAGCCATTTTTTGCTCTGAGATTTTAATCTCTTCACGCAACTGCTTCTCTTCTATTCTTAATTGATCAAGAGGGGTTAGTTTGTATGTTTTCATAATGCTATTATTCTTTGTCATCATTCATTAGAGAAGATACTATCTTATTTGTCAATCCACGTCTGATAGATTTTCTTGTCATTATAAGTATTGTAACAACAAGTACCGTAAACAATGCTACTATAGCAAATCCGAGAGACATACTCTCTAGAATTTCGCCAAGAAATATTGCTAGCGTAATAAAGACAAAACTCAACGCAAACAAAATTAGCTGTATAGCTACGATTGTGTAAATCAATGCAGCACCACTTTTGCTAGTCTTTGCGTATGTTTGTAATTTAAATAGTCTTAATCTATTGGAAACATAGTCAGCCAATTCATCTTTCATCTCCTCGAACAATGTACTCACTTTTTTTTCTTCCATCGTTTAGGTAATTTCTGTTTTTCTATTTTCTCGATAATTCTTTTTTTGCTACTTCAGTTATGTCTTCAATATCTTCTTTAAGATCTTCCACTTCATGTTTACCTTTGTAAACAGCAGTTTTTACATTAGCTCTTACTTTGTCAGCAAATTCATTAGCTTGGTCTAGCCACTCTTCTCTTTTATCGTTACCCATAATGTAACCAATGGCTGCGCCTAATGCAACACCGATTCCTAAACCTAGTAGTAATTTTGATTCTGAATTTTTCATAATTTTTCTTGTTTTAATGTTTATAGATTGTTATTAAATTGCTTTTCAACCAAAAGTAGTTATTTGGTTATAAGTATATAGATGAAACGTATGAAAGGCTATTTTGTTTATAAAAAAATAAAAATCACGTTTCTTCTACAAAGATTCACCTAAAAGAGTTGCAGATGTGTATTCGTATATTTTTACTCTCACCGTTTCACCAATACTGTGCGATTTTTTATCAAATACAACTACTTTGCTTTCACTTGTTCTCCCAAAGAACTGATTGCGTGATTTTTTTGAAAATCCTTCAATCAAAACTTCAAACTCTTTGCCAACATCTCTTTTGTTACTTATTTCGGAGTGCTCTCTCTGCAAGTCAATAATCTCCTGCAATCGTCGTTTTTTTACCTCCTCAGAAATAGTGTCTTTCAATTTGTTTGAAGCAAATGTACCAGGTCTTTCAGAGTATTTAAACATAAATGCAGAGTCGAATACAACCTCTTTCATTAAAGATAATGTTTCTTGATGATCTTCTTCGGTTTCATCGTGAAAGCCACACATGATATCTGTAGAAAGCCCGCAGTTGGGTATTATTTTCTTGATAGCAGCTATTCTACCTAAATACCACTCTCTGTCGTATTTACGATTCATCATTTTTAGCATACGCGAACTTCCCGATTGAAATGGGAGGTGGATGAATCTACAAATATTTTCATTGTTGGCTATTGTATGCAATGTTTTATCGGTCATATCTTTTGGATGCGATGTTGTAAAACGTATGCGCATTTCAGGAGCATGCTTTGCAACCATCTCCAGCAAATCAGAAAAGTCTATTGACTTGTCTCCATCGGTGTAAAGATAGGAGTTGACATTTTGTCCTAAAAGTGTTACCTCTTTGAATCCTTTTACCCTGAGGTCATCCAATTCGTTGAGGATGCTCTTAGTGTCACGACTTCTTTCTCGCCCTCTTGTGTAGGGTACTATACAGTAGGTGCAAAAATTATTGCATCCTCGCATAATAGAGATGAAGCCTGAGATGTTGTTGCCTCCTATTTTTAAGGGGATTACATCTTTGTAGGTTTCGGTTTTCGACAACTCTATATTAATTACTTTTTCTCCTTGTTCGGCTGCACTAATCAAATTTGGCAAATCCATGTACGAGTCTGGACCAACAACTAGGTCGGCATGGTGCTGTTCTATCAACACTTCCTTTACTCTCTCTGCCATGCATCCTAACACTCCAATTATAAGCTTTTGGTTTCGCTTACGTTTAACTGCGTTGAAGTATTCCAGTCTGTTTATAACACGTTGTTCTGCATTTTCTCTAATAGAGCAGGTGTTTACAAATACTGCATCAGCAGACTCTAAGTCGTCAGTTATACTATAGCCATCCATCTCCATAATAGATGCTACCACTTCAGTGTCGGCTACATTCATCTGGCAACCATAAGTCTCTATATATAATTTTTTCTCTTCGGATTGATATGTTTTATTTTCTGCTTTCATCTTTTCTTCTTTACTTAGTAAATAGCAACTTCCTCTTTTGGAAGTTTATCGATAGACAAATAAAAGAAACTAATTCGATAACAGCAAATTGCTGTGTCCAAACATTTGCTTCTTAACTACTAATTAATTATGTTTGTGAAAACATACAGAGTTAATTTTTTCATAGTTAGTGTCTGCAAGAAAACCCCTTGTTTTAAGTCTTTGATAAGAAAACGGCAAAGACAAGGCTTTCGAAGTTTTTGAAATTAAGGAGTTTACATAAGTAAATGACTGTTTCAAAAACGAGAGTAACGCAGTATTTGTCGTTTTCTTGCAAAGACTAGTTAAGTTTTGTTGAATAACC
>CAZUHZ010000102.1:0-7560 GCA_964620895.1 uncultured Dysgonomonadaceae bacterium
GACGGCTTTTTTTGTTATATACCTCTAGCTTATTATTTTCTTACATCAAATACACTGAGTCACGAAATATGCGATAAAAGTATGTGTTTAACTATTGGCTTTGCATATTCTGGCTAAGGACTCGCTCTGTGCATTATTCAAAACTTTTGCTATTACTAATATTCATAGAGCATTACTAATAACCAACGGTCAATGCGAACTTGGAGCCACAATACCCTCACTATATATCGAAATGATATAGACTAGTTGACTAACACCAGTAATCTATAGGCAGTATAGCTAACCTGAGATACTTTCAACACTTTCACCATCAAGCTAAGGAGCCATGCACGGCACACCAAAAAAAGAGGATGTCGTTATTTGACACCCCCTTCCTGTTCGATTATATTTAATCAACTTTATTTCATTACAAACCCTAGGAGTAAATTATTTACCAAAATAACGATTAATCTCAGCTGTTTTATTAATAGGAATAATAGTAAAACTGAATGTAATAGGGCTATTAGCAGGTTTTATTAGATATTCATCCAATGGCAATGCTCCCCAGCTATTATTACCTCCAACACCTTGCA
The DNA here is from genome assembly GCA_964620895.1 of uncultured Dysgonomonadaceae bacterium. Lineage (GTDB taxonomy): Bacteria > Bacteroidota > Bacteroidia > Bacteroidales > Dysgonomonadaceae > UBA2632. The sequence goes on from CAZUHZ010000102.1 coordinate 573, forward strand.
TGCTATGATCTATAAACAAATCTACTAGTTGCGAGGGTTTGTAGTCATTGGTATGCTTGTTTAGTGGTGCTGTTCCAATTGAAACATCGTTATTGAGCGTCTCTTCTTTAGAAATCGTTTCCAACAAATAGTTAGATGCATTGAACTCAAAGTTATCGTCAGCAACAAACAAGAGACCTCTACCAGACTTTTGTGTCAAAGCCAACCATTTAGTATCGGTATGATGATCGTTTTCTTGTGGAGCAACATATTTTGTTACCATTTCAGAAACAGGCGATTGGTATCTGTCAACAAAAGTTGATGTTTTACGGTCGCTATAATTACCCCATGGTCCACGTCCATAATACTCTGCATTTACAACAGAGGCTGGAAGCTGCATGCGCATACCAATACGTGGTATAAGCTCTGTGTCAGACTCCGATGCATCAAATGTATTGTCTACTCTAATAGTTCCATCGTTATAGATAGTATAAGTTACCTCCCAAATACTATTAGATGATGGATACACATACTTTGCAGTAATGGTTGTAGTTTCGTTATTCGATACAACAGATATATCATCTACATTCAGGTCTTGATAGCTTGCAGTTTTCCAATCTTTCAATCGCTGAGGTAGTCTTGCACCATAGTCATTGTCGATAGGAGCACGCCAGAAGAATGGACGAAGTCCGTATCCATCATTTACATACTCGGTGTTTCTGTATTTATACGATGTCATTACACCAGTGGTTTTATCAAAAACAGCCTTAAAGCGTCTGCCATTCACTTCAACTTGGTTGTCACCTTCTTTCAATGTAGCAGGTTTCATCTTGCTAGATAGTTGAAGATTGGGGTAGTTGTTTACCAAAAACTGATCGCGTGCAACAACCCACCCTGCAGGAATGTAGCGTGTCTCTTCTTTTTGTCTCACTTCAAACTCAACACTTAATTGTGCCGATGAATTGGCAACTTTTGCAAAGTTGGACATTGTAACAGTTTGAGTCTCTTGTGGTGCCACATTTGCATCAATCATACCCGAAGTCAATACTCTACCATTCGATTTGATAGTGTATGAGATGTTGTATTGGCTAAGGTCGATAAAGAAGTTCTCATTGAAGATATCAACTGTTCCTTTTTTAAAATCAAAATTCTTGAACCACACATTTTGATAAACTTTACGCATCTCCTCGGTGTGAGGTTTTATGGTTCTATCGGGAAACACAACTCCATTTATACAAAAGTTGCTATCAGAAGGGGTACCCTTTGGTCCATAATCTCCTCCATATGTCCAATATTCAGTTCCATTATCATCTTCTTCTAGCAATCCTTGATCAACCCAATCCCAAATGCAGCCACCTTGCAACAATGGATACTCACGGATATTATCCCAATACTCAGTAAAGTTGCCTAAGCTGTTACCCATTGTGTGAGCGTATTCACATAGAATAAGTGGGCGATCTGAATTAGGGTTTTTAGCATACTCTACAATTGAATGTGGCAATGCGTACATAGGACAGTAAATATCGGTATTGAACTCCAATACTGCACGTTCGTATTGTACAGGACGACTAGTGTCTCTCTCTTTAACCCACATATAAGTTTCGTAAAAATTGTATCCGTTACCAGCTTCATTCCCAAGCGACCATGTAACTACTGATGGATGATTTTTGTCTCTTTCAACCATACCAATAGTACGATTCATATGGTCTTCTAAAAAAAGTGGATTATTCCCTAAAGTACCACCTTTAGATAAGCTATAACCCATACCGTGACTTTCAATATTAGCTTCATTAATTACATATATACCATACTCATCGGCTAATTTATAAAACATTTCAGGCTGAGGATAGTGCGATGTGCGAGCAGTGTTTACGTTGTATTTACGGAAAAGCTCAAAGTCTTTTCTCATTAACTCTTCAGTAACGTAGTGCCCCGTATGTTCGCTGTGTTCGTGTACGTTCACACCTTTTATTAATACAGGTTGTCCGTTTATTTTAAACTGTTTGTCCTTTATTTCTGCTGTTCTAAAACCTACTTTAATGCTAGTGGCTTCTGCTGTTACACCATTGTTATCTTTCAGCTCAAGAGTCAATGTATATAGGTTTGGCTCTTCGGCCGACCATTTTTTCACATTAGCAATTTGCCTACTAAAACTGATGTTGCCTTTATCATCAGCAACAGCCTTCTTTGTCTCTTTAGCTAACACTTTATCACTTGCATCAATTAGTTGATAAGTAAGAGAAAAATCTCCAGTGCCATTGTTACTATTCGCTACATCAACATCTAAGTTGAACTCTCCATGTTGGTATGTTTCATCTAACAATGTTTGAGCAAAAAAGTCTTCAATGTGTAGCTTTGGACGTGCATACACATAAACATCACGCTCAAAACCACTTATACGCCAAAAATCTTGACACTCTAGATAGTTTGCATCAGAGAAGCGGTGTATTTGTACAGATAGCACATTATTACCAACAACCGCTAGGTCTGTAATATCAAAACGTGCAGGCAGTTTACCATCTTTTGTCATTCCTAGGAATTCGCCATTAAGGTAAAAGTAAGCAGCTCCTTTTGTAGCATCTGAGCTCAATATAATATCTTGACCGCTCCACGACTGAGGTATTTCAAACTCTTTGCGATAAGTTCCTGTTGGGTTAAACTCTTCTGGCACAAATGGAGGATTGGGTTTATCCCAATAAGGTTGGTTTCCAGGCGAAGTAAACTCGTAAGGAATATTCACATAAATAGGGATGCCAAAACCTTGAACCTCCCAGTTGCCTGGTACTTGAATATCATTCCACGACTGTGCATCAAACTGCATGTTGTAGAAATCTTTCATCGGACGCTCGCTAAAGTTTTTGGTATAGTGAAACTTCCAAGTGCCATTTAATAGCAATATATTGCTACCTTTTGATGAGTAGGATGCTTCTTTAGCATCACTTACATTTGTAAACGAAAAGAAACTACTTCTTGGTGGTAGCTTATTCATATTCACCAGTTTTGGATTGGTGATTTCTGCGTAGCGGTTCTCCTGATCTTGTGCAAAAGCAGTGAAGCTTATTAAAACCATCAACGCAACTAAGAGCTTTGTCTTCATTTTACTTTTTTTTAAAGGGTTAAGCAATTAACGTAATTAGAAATTAAGTGTATTAATTACAAAGATAAAACAATATTGATATATTAAGGGTTTCTAATGGAATAAATTGACTGTTTGAAACGAATCTATTTTATTCTTCAACGACTTGAAAGTTCTGCGAATAGCGAGCTATTTAATGAGCTTCCTAGGAAGTTGATGGCAAAAGAACAAGTTTAAACCGTCAAGTTATTTCCACACAATCCCTAAGTTGATAAATAGAGGTGTAATAATTCAACAGTCCAGCACAAAGCCATTTAACAAATTAATAATTAGCATCTTGAGGGCATTGCGGCTCCAAGTCGGCATTGACCCTTTATTATTAGAAATGCACAATGTGGGCTTTAGCCTCAATGCGCTATAGCAATGGTTAAAAAACTACTTTTACTTCTCACACAAAGCATATATTTGTTTTCCATTGTTCTAATGATTCAAAATATACTTTGTGTTTCTTTTAAACAGACAACTTACAGCATTCACACCCCCCCCCTCTCTCAACAACACCATTACTGTTTATTAACCTAAATATCAATCCACAACTTACAAATCATTTGTAATTGCTATTATTTTGCACTATTTTTGCTCTGAAAGCAAAGCTTTAATAACGAATTAACAAATTAATTAACAGAACGACATGAAAATAAAAAAAACATCTGTTTACGCATTCGTTGTAATTATCACCCTCTCATTATTTGGGTGTGTTGACAATGCGTATGATTTATCTGATATCGATTCTACTATTGGTGTCAAAGTAAATGAGCTGGTTGTTCCGTTCAATCTAGATGATATAACACTACAAAACATACTCAATTTAGAAGACGACAGTCAAATAAAAGAGATCAATGGAGAGTATGCTTTTTCGGAGGAAGGCAGTTTCAAATCCGACCCCATAGAGATACCCTCCTTTATAATATCGGCTCCACAAGCCAATCCCATTTCTGATACATTAGATATGGTTGCTTACGATATTGGCACTTCCCCATCACTTTTTGCCACTAACTCCGATAATAATCGTTTATTCACAGCCGAAGTAAACAAAGCCTCCACTACTTTCAGCATTGAATCACAATCTATCGATCCTGCTTTAATTAAAATTGATAGGATAGGCACAAACTTTCTTATCAAACTCTCCATCAGCATTATCGGATTGGATGCCATTCTTAACAGCATCGAAATTCAAGATATTTCAATAGAGTTGCCCAAAGGGCTCAAAGCCACTGTATCTGACGATGGTGAGTATGACCCCTCTACTGGTCTATTGACATACAACACACTACTCCTGTCTGATGAAAATCTACAAAAAGACCTCACCATTTCAGTATCAGAAATTGACACAGATCAAGCCGGACTTATACTTGCCAATGGGGAACTATCGTTAGTATCTACAACTTACTTCTCGAGCACATTTGCTATATACGAGCACAACTTGAAAGAGTCCGTTGATATGGATGAAGTTGCCAACCTCAAAAAGCTAACCTATCAACTCGATATTAACTTCCCAAATGGCGATATCGAAGTAACCCATTTCACAGGAGACATACACTATAAGCTTGATGGCATCGGCATCCCATCTATAACTATCGACAATATACCTAGCCTATTGGAACAAGAGGGCACCGATGTCCGTATTTCCAATCCACAAATATATCTGTCAATTAAGAATCCAGTGTACAGAGACTATCAAATATATGCCAAAGCTGGTATTGAACTAACACCTACTCCAAAGAGCAACCTCACCTTCCACACCCAACTCACCTTCGACAAAGCCGAAAGCAATTTGTGTTTGTCGCCTCTACCACCCGATAATATGTATGTGCCGGGTGCAACCCATGTACCCTTTACCAACCTGGGCAACATACTAAGCGGAAGCGAGCTACCCAGTAAAATTGATATCAAAGTTACCAACCCCGAAGTGCCACAGCAAACAGTAAGCAACTTCAGGCTGGGAGACAACTTAGGAACCATACAAGGTACTTACAAATTCTATGCACCGCTAGCCCTTACAGACAAATCACAAATACACTACACCGACACCATCGATGGATGGAGCGACGATGAGTTGGAAAACTTGACAGTAGAGAACTTGCAAATTGAAGCTACAGTTGAGTCCAACATCCCATTCGGATTCACAGCCACTGCTTATCCTATTGATAAAAATGGCAACCGCCTAACCAAAGATGGACAACCCATAGAAGCTGTCTTAAAATCGGTAGGAGCCGATGGCACATCCACCAATTTACTGCCAGCCTTAGCCCACACCTCTGTTTTAATCGATATTGATGGTCCACTCCACAACCTCGATGGCATCATTTTAAAAGCAATACTAAGTGGTGCAGAAGGCAACCTCTCTTTAAAACCCAATCAGCAAATTCAGTTTACAGCTATAAAAGTAAAAGTATCGGGAGAATACATCAACGAATTGTAAATCAGCAAAAAAACAGATATTGATATGAAATCTACTATACTATTAATCGTTGCACTTACGGCTTGGATGCTCTCCATCACCCTTGCAATGGCTCAAAGCACACAAACAGGCTATTTCACAGACGGATACCTCTATCGCCATACAATGAACCCCGCCATGGGCAACACAAAAAACTATGTAGCACTGCCAGCATTGGGCAATATCAACATCTCTTTTAGAGGCAATCTTGCTTTGAGCGATGTATTGTATCAAGTGAACGGAAAAACTGCCACCTTTATGCACCCCAACCTCAGCAGTGCCGAAGTATTGAAAAACATAAAAGACAAAAATCAACTTGGCTTAAATGCCAGCCTGCAAGTGCTCTCGGCAGGTTTTAAAGCATTTGACGGATACAACACCATCGGCATCAACCTCCGCAGCAATATGCACGTAACCTTGCCTGGCGAACTATTCCGATTGGCAAAAGAGGGAGTAGCCAATAAAACCTACGACATTAGCCACTTCAACACCCATGCCAAAGCCTATGCTGAAGTAGCATTGGGACACTCCCACCAAATAAACGAACAACTTCATGTAGGAGCCACACTCAAAGTGTTGATTGGAGGGGGCAATATAGATGCACAATTCAACAAAGCACAACTAGCCCTTGGCGAAGATCAATGGACCATAACCTCCGATGCCCTAATAGAAGCCAATGTAAAAGGATTGACCTACCAAACCGATATCAACGAAGATACCAACAATAGCTACGTGAGCGGAGCCGACGTGGATGGAGCTGGCCTTAATGGATGGGGCTTTGCACTAGACCTAGGAGCAGTGTATCAGCTAACTGACGACTGGAGCTTAAGCGCCTCTATCATCGATTTAGGAATTATCAATTGGAAAAACAACATGCTAGCTACAACCAATGGAGAGAAAACATTTTCTACAGACGAATACACCTTCAATATTGACGACGATCAAGCCAACAACTTCGACGATGAGCTAGACCGCATGACCAATGCCCTAAGCTCGCTGTACGAACTTGAAGACAAAGGCGACCAAGGCACCATTTCAAAAGCAATAGGAACAACCATCAACCTGGGCGCATCCTACACCCTACCCACCTATCAGCAACTAAAAATTGGATTGCTCAACACCACCCATTTTCAAAAAAACTTCACTTGGACCGATTTACGCGCTTCAGCCAATTGGTCGCCCTGCAATTTCTTTTCCACTAGTGTAAGTGCAGCAGTAGGCACATTTGGTGGCTCTATGGGTTGGATGCTCAACCTTCACCCCAAAGGATTTAACCTCTATTTGGCAATGGACAAAATTACTGGCAAACTGTCAAAACAATACATACCCCTCTCTGGTGCAGGCACCGTGCATGTAGGGTTGAATATTCCGTTTTGATTGATAGATTGGGGTTGTGGGTACTCAAATTGTCTGAACCGCTGATTCGTATGATT
>CAZUHZ010000103.1:0-7379 GCA_964620895.1 uncultured Dysgonomonadaceae bacterium
TTTAATCCAACTTCAACACCGCCAAGAAAGCAGTTTGAGGCACTTCCACATTACCCACTTGTTTCATTCGTTTCTTACCTTTCTTTTGCTTCTCGAGCAATTTACGCTTACGCGATATATCACCACCATAACATTTGGCTGTAACATCCTTACGGAGTGCTTTCACCGTTTCGCGTGCAATAATTTTTGCGCCAATGGCTGCTTGTATGGCAATATCAAATTGTTGACGTGGGATGAGCTCTTTCAGTTTCTCGCACATTCGACGTCCAAACGATTCTGCATTCTCGAAGTGAGTGAGGGTTGATAGCGCATCAACAGGTTCTCCGTTGAGGAGGATATCCAGTTTCACCAATTTCGATTCGCGGTAGTCGTGCATTACATAGTCAAACGATGCATACCCTTTAGATATACTCTTAAGTCTATCGTAAAAATCAATTACTATTTCACCCAAAGGTATGTCGTACGTAATCTCTACACGGTCGCCCGATATGTACTCTTGTTTTATTAGCTCGCCACGTTTGCCCAAGCAAAGTGTCATAATGCCACCAATGAAGTTTGTGCTTGTAATAACTGTAGAGCGTATATAAGGCTCTTCAATTTTATCTATAAGCATAATATCGGGTAGTCCTGCCGGATTGTGCACTTCTTTCATGTTGCCTTTTTTATCATACACTCTGTACGATACGTTGGGCACAGTAGTTATTACATCCATATTGAACTCTCGCTCTAGTCTTTCTTGAACAATTTCCATGTGGAGAAGACCAAGGAAACCACAACGGAAGCCAAACCCAAGCGCAACCGACGATTCGGGTTGGAATGTAAGCGAAGCATCATTGAGTTGCAGTTTTTCGAGCGATGCACGCAAGTCTTCAAAGTCTTCTGTGTCTATCGGATATACTCCAGCAAACACCATTGGTTTCACCTCTTCAAAACCATCAATCGCTTTTTCACAAGGATTCTTTACATGCGTAATAGTGTCACCCACCTTCACCTCTTTCGATGTTTTAATGCCCGAAATAATATAACCTACATTTCCGCAGGTAACTTTCTCACGGATATGGGGAGTGAGTTTAAGAATACCAATTTCATCGGCATTGTACTCTTTGCCCGTAGCAACAAATTTCACTAAGTCGCCTTTCTTAATACTACCATTTACTATTTTGAAATAGGCAATAATCCCTCTAAAAGGGTTGAACACAGAGTCGAATATGAGTGCTTGAAGAGGAGCGTCTGGGTCACCAGCAGGCATTGGAACTCTAGCAATGATGGCAGATAAAATTTCCTCCATTCCTTGTCCAGTTTTTCCACTCGCACGGAGTATGTCTGAACGGTCGCAACCCAACAAATCTATTATCTGGTCTTCCACCTCTTCGGGCATAGCACTCTCAAGGTCGATTTTGTTGACGATAGGAATTATTTCCAAATCGTTTTCCAATGCCATATATACATTCGATATTGTTTGTGCCTGAATGCCTTGTGCAGCATCCACTATGAGCAGTGCACCTTCGCAGGCAGCAATAGAACGCGACACCTCGTATGAGAAGTCAACGTGTCCGGGAGTATCAATTAAATTGAGGCTATACATTTCTCCTTTGTGCTTATAGTCCATCTGTATAGCATGACTTTTAATTGTAATTCCACGTTCCTGCTCCAAGTCCATGCTATCTAAAACCTGCGATTTCATGGCTTTGCCTTCAACAGTTCCGGTAAACTCCAACAACCTGTCGGCCAAAGTACTCTTCCCATGGTCAATGTGAGCAATAATACAAAAATTGCGTATGTTATTCATTTAATTGTTTGTCTTAATTGTTTTGTGAAATAACATTGTACACAATATAAGTAATTGTTGTATGCTGTTATTTCATTCTGTTTAGTTCTGTCTTGTTTTTCGACAGTCTTTCGTTTGATGTTAGCTTTTAGGCAACATTGTATTTTTAAAAATCGGCATTGTGTGGTGTTCTTGGAAAAGGTATCACGTCGCGAATGTTTGTCATTCCAGTTACAAACAACATCAATCGCTCAAAACCCAAACCAAACCCTGCATGAGGGGCTGTGCCATACTTGCGAGACTCAAGATACCACCAAATGGAGTCTTCGTTTATACCAAAATCTTGCACACGTTTCAACAGCTTGTCGTAATCCGATTCACGTTCCGAGCCACCAATAATTTCTCCAATTCTTGGGAAGAGCACATCCATTGCACGCACAGTCTTCTTATCTTCGTTTTGCTTCATGTAAAAAGCTTTGATTTCCGTTGGATAATCATTTAAGATAACAGGGCACTTAAAATGTTTCTCTACCAAATAGCGTTCATGTTCTGATGATAGGTCTGCACCCCAATAAACAGGATACTCAAATTTCTGACCGCTCTCTTCCAATATTTTCACCCCTTCGGTGTATGACAATCTAACAAAATTGTTGTCAACTACAAAATGAAGTCTTTCCAACAGGTTTTTGTCAATCATATTGTTGAAAAAATCGAGGTCGTCTTTACAATTGTCCAGCGCATACTGAACAAGATACTTCAGAAAATCTTCCGCCAAGTCCATATTGTCGTTGTTGTCTGCAAAAGCCACTTCGGGCTCAATCATCCAAAACTCTGCCAAGTGGCGAGGGGTGTTAGAATTCTCTGCTCTAAATGTAGGGCCAAAAGTGTAGATAGATCCGAGTGCCATAGCACCCATCTCACCTTCAAGCTGCCCCGATACTGTAAGGTTGGTTTGGCGGCTAAAGAAATCTTTTGAAAAGTCAATTTCTCCCTCTTCTGTTTTCGGAACATTGTTCATGTTCAATGTGGTCACTTCAAACATCGATCCAGCACCTTCTGCATCAGACCCTGTGATGATGGGAGTGTGAAAATAGAAGAAGCCACGATCATTGAAATACTTATGAATGGCATATGACATGTGGTGGCGCATTCTGTAAACAGCGCTAAAAGTATTGGTGCGAGGGCGCAAATGTGCAATCTCGCGCATAAACTCCATTGTGTGTCCCTTCTTCTGAAGTGGATAGGTCACGGGATCGGCTGTGCCGTATATCTCTAGTTCATTTGCTTGTATCTCTACCGTTTGTCCTTTGCCTTGCGACTCCACCAATGTTCCGTTTACGCTGATAGATGCACCAGTTGTAATTGGTTTTAGTAGTTCATCGCCAAACTTTGCAACGTCAAAAACAATTTGCAGGTTTTTGATGGTTGACCCATCATTTAAAGCTACGAAGCTTACATTTTTGTTTCCTCTACGGGTGCGTACCCATCCTTTTACATTTACCTCTTCTCCGAAATTCGTAAGCTGTAATGCTTCCGAAATTTTAGTTCTTTTAATTTGTTTCATACCTTCTAAATCTCTCATTTTAAAGGGAGAGACTTATGTTTCTATATATTGTTATTATTTCTATTCTTAATTGTGTTTGTTGTTTTAGTCAAAAGCACCCATGCGAAGCATGTTTACCTCTTTTTCTGTTAAGTAGCGCCAACGTCCACGCGAGAGGTTTTTCTTTGTTAGCCCAGCAAAGTACACGCGGTCAAGCTTTAGCACCCTATATTCGAAATGCTCAAATATACGTCTTACAATTCTATTTTTACCCGAGTGTATTTCAATACCAATTTGAGTTAAATCATCTTCGGTAACATAGCTAATGGCATCTACAATAATCTCCCCATCTTCCAACTCAATACCATCTGCAATTGCCTGCATATGTTCTGGAGCTACAGGTTTGTCGGTCCATACTTGATATATTTTTCTTTTCTCGTAGCGTGGATGAGTAAGTTTAGAAGCCAAGTCGCCATCATTTGTAAGCAATAGTACACCAGTTGTACCTCTATCGAGACGCCCTACAGGATAAATTCTTTCATCGCAAGCATTTTTCACCAAGTCCATTACAGTTTTTCTGTTTTCTGGGTCATCGGTAGTGGTTACAAAACCTTTTGGTTTGTTTAGCAAAACATATACTTTGCTTTCCAAGTTGATAGGATTGTCTTTAAATGTAACACTGTCCGAACGAGTAATCTTTGTTCCCAGTTCTGTAATCACAGTTCCATTTACTTTCACTACTCCTGCTTGAATATGTTCGTCTGCTTCGCGACGCGAACACACACCTGCATTTGCCAAATATTTGTTTAAACGTATAGGTGCATTAGGGTCGGCGTTTTCTTTATATTTAATTTGTTTAAATGGGGCTTTCTTTTTTAATGGAATCACCCTTTTTGGGCCCCTGCTTTGGTTGAAGGTTCTTCTATCTCTAGGTTGACTGCCTCCTTGCTGGGAGCGACCACCACGGTCAGAAGGGTATCTGTTGCCTCTATCACTTCTGTCACTTCTATCTGACGAAGGGTGTCTATTGCCTCTGTCCGACGAAGGATATCTGTTTCCTCTTTCTGATTCAAAGTCTCTGTTGCTTCTATCCGATGAATAACGGTCTGACGATGGATGCCTATCTCTATCTCTATCATGTGATGAAAATCTACTAGTTGAGACTGATCTGCTTGGTCCAGTACGTCTGTTATTAGGATCTGCTACATACGCTTTGTCGCTTACGCGTGGTCTGCGACGTCTTTTGTGCTCGTTTGCTTCTTGATTGTTGCTGTTCGAAGAATCAAAGTTTTCTTTAGAAGCATCATCTTTTTTATTGTGCTTTTCTTCGTTGTTGGTTTTCATTTTCTTTCCTTGTTAATTGTTTTGGGTGGTTAATATAATTAGCCTCACGGCTTCTTTTTATTATAATAGAGTTTTACGAATATTCTTACTATGATTTAAATTCCAGTGTAGTTATGAGGGGTAATTGAGTTTAACTCCAATTTCACATCATCGCTCACCTCCAATTGATCTACAAATGCTCTTATACTCTTCTTTGTAATCTGTTCGTTTTTTCTAGTAAGTGCTTTCAAAGCTTCATAAGGTTCTGGATATCCCTCTCTTCTCAAAATTGTTTGAACAGCTTCAGCCACAACAGCCCAATTGTTGTCCAAATCGCTGCTTATCTTGTCTCTGTTTAATAACAACTTATTGAGTCCTTTTGTTGTACTTTTTATAGCAATTAATCCATGTGCCATTGGCACTCCAATGTTTCGCGTCACAGTAGAGTCTGTCAAGTCTCTTTGCAAGCGAGATATGGGTAGCTTTGCCGATAGGTGCTCGAGTATTGCATTGGCTATACCAAGGTTTCCCTCTGCATTTTCAAAGTCTATAGGGTTCACTTTGTGTGGCATAGCCGATGATCCAACTTCTCCCGCTTTAATTTTTTGTTTAAAATAATCCATCGATATATACTGCCACAAATCGCGTGTCATATCTATTATTATAGTGTGGATTCTTTTCATAGCATCGAACGATGCAGCCAGTTGATCGTAGTTGGATATCTGGGTGGTATATTCCTCGCGTATCAAGTCAAGTTTTGCCAACAGAAATGTTTCGCCAAACTCTTTCCAGTCAATTTGCGGATAGGCTACTTTGTGGGCATTAAAGTTTCCTGTGGCTCCGCCAAATTTAGCTGTATGAGGAATTGATTTCAACACATCAATTTGTGTGTGCAATCTATACTCAAACACCCTTATCTCTTTACCCAATCGGGTAGGAGAGGCTGGCTGTCCATGTGTGCGTGCCAGCATTGGTACATCATTCCACTGAGTTGATAGTTCAGATAGTTTGTTGCACAGCGTCTCCAATTGAGGAATATAAACCTCTTGCAAAGCTTTTTTCCACATTAGTGGAAATGCAGTATTGTTTATGTCTTGCGAAGTCAACCCAAAATGGATAAACTCTTTATATTGTTGTAGGTTTAGTTTGTCAAACTTGTGTTTTATAAAATATTCCACTGCTTTCACATCGTGATTGGTGGTTGCCTCTATCTCCTTTATCTCTTTTCCATCTTCAATGGTAAAGTCAAGAGCAATTCTCCTTAGTGCTTCAATTTTATCTTTTGGAAAATCTTTGAGCTGAGGAATGGGTGTTTCGCATAGCGAAATAAAATACTCTATCTCTACGTGAGTTCTAAACTTCATCAATGCATACTCCGAGAAGTATTTGCTTAAAACTTCAGTACGCTGTTTATACCTACCATCAATTGGTGATACAGCTAATAGTTCGTTTGTGTTCATTCTAAAAGGTGTGTCGTTTGTTTGTTTTTTTTAAAATAACAATAAAATCGCTTTCATCATTATCTCTTTTTTTTGTGTTGTTCTGCTTAATTTATATTCTTCCTGTAAAAAGCCTTTCTATTTTACTTTTATTCTGATGCTCTGTTTTTATATCAAAATGCACTTTTGATTCGTAAAAGCCTTAAAAGCGTAGTTTTTCATATTTTTCTACGAGAAATCTCAAAAAAAGAGCTTTTTACTGATTCATTTATCAATTAACCAATTAAAGGTACAAAAATATCAATTTTAAAGGGAAAGTAAAAATTAAATGATAAAAATGTTCGATTTATTTTGGATGTAATGAAAAAGAATATATCTTTGCATCGCTTTTGAAAACAAACCGTCTCAAGTGTGAGGCAATAAAAGAAGCAAAATAGATTTCGGGCGTTTAGCTCAGCTGGTTCAGAGCATCTGCCTTACAAGCAGAGGGTCGGCGGTTCGAATCCGTCAACGCCCACAAACAACAAAGAGACTTACAATAAAATGTGAGTCTCTTTTTTTTGTTTTTATACCAATAACAATTTAGGGGATTTAAACGGATTATATGTTACCAATAGTGGCAGAGCACATTGCGAATCCAAGAGCCGCATTGTGCATTATTTAATATTTTGTGGTGTGGGGTATGTGGTGTGGGGCGTGAGTTATGGTGTGATGAGGATGGTTAAATCCAGCTGTCATTCCGAACGGATGTGAGGAATCTGTCTGATTTTTCTAGTATGCTCTAACAGATCTTTGGTATAATACCAACCACAGCATAAAAGGGGATGTTTCTTGCAAAGGGGGGTGATGAGTAATGAGTGAGCAGTAAACAGAGAACAGATTGGTCATTCCCTTAATATTGTAGGGACAGGCCTGCCCATGAAATCTATTTCTATTTCGTAGGAGTCGCAACCCGTCCTTTTTTCAATAACAGCACCCCATATATATGAGGTATGAGGTATGTGGTGTGAGGTATGTGGTATGAGGTATGAGGTAAGAGATGTGGGGTATCTTGTAGAGAAAATTCATGAATTTTCTCTACTGCTGATTGCCAATTCAATCGCTGGCGCAAGTCTCCCGACTTGTGCCTTTGTACCTAATTGAAAGGTGCTGATAAGTCCGATAGGGGTGATATTATCATAGTAAATTGACGGTTAACCCATCCTTAACTCCGATCATCAGCCATAATTTGTCTTCAGAGTGGGCTCACTCACTGCAAAACAAACTAAAACTTAAACCCAACAGATAGATAAGCACTTTGGTTTTT
>CAZUHZ010000104.1:0-7338 GCA_964620895.1 uncultured Dysgonomonadaceae bacterium
CTAAACAAATCATCGTTACAAAAAAGAATAAAAACGTAAATAATACGGGTTAAATTCTTTTCAACATAAAAAAGAAACGGGAACTATTTCTCGTTTCTTTTTTTATGATAAGTAAGTCTATTACTCTAATATTTGTGCTAACCTAATCTACTCCGCCTTCTCAATCCAAGGATGCAACAGCTCCGACTCCATGCCCAACTCTTGTGCTTTCTTAAAATCGTTGCGAGCAGCCAATTTGTCAAATTGCTTCAATCGCAACTGACCACGCAAAAAGTAGTAAGTAGGATTGGCAAACTCTGTGGATGCCACCGCCTGCAAGTCGGAAGATAGTTTCGACAATTGATCGAGATGTAAGTAACACTCAGCCCGTTTTAGATAAACATCGGTCATTTGAGGATACTCTTTCAATAGGGAGGTGTAAATCTTCTCAGCCTCTTCCCACTCTTCATCCAATCTGTGAAGGAGTGCCTTGCCCAGCAATCCATAAGGAGAAAATTCGCCATGCTCAGCAGCTACAGCAAAATCTATCTGAGCCCCTGCCCTATCTTTGGTTTCAAGTTTGAGCATCCCTCTATTGTAAAGAGCCTCAACATCCAATGAGTCGATAGCCAAAATTTTATTGTAGTCTGCTCTTGCATCATCCCATCGTTCCATTTCCATCAACAGCGCTGCACGTTGGTGTAAAACGAAAGCCGACCCTGGCAGTTTGTTCAATGCTGCAGTGAGTGAAATGTAGGCAGCATCATACTTACCCAAATGTTGTTGTATGGTGCCCAAACTGGTCATCAGCCACGAGTTGTTTTCGTTTTTAGGGTCAGACATGATTGCCTTGTTCAGGGCATACTCTGCACTGTCGAGTTGGTTTTGCTCCATAAAGTCGGCCGATTTACTCACCCACTGTTTGTAAGTAGGCGACACATAATCTTGCGCAAACGCAGTGGCAGAAATGCCAATAACAAGGAGTAGTCCAACAATTTTCTTTTTCATATAGTCTGTTTTGTTTGTTTTTTTAGATGTTCTTTGCTTCATATAGTTTAATAAACGAATAGAAATGAAATTAGTTTTGTAGCATCAAAAAAAAGCCCTTCGTCAAAACCAAGTTGTTTTTGAAAAAGAAGCTTCTGTTTTTTTGATAAAGATAAGACACACAATACCCTCTAAACCTCTAAACCAAAAGAACTTGCATCAGCAATCCAGCTGATTGAAGCATGAGAGCAATGTGATATATTTCTTTGCATAGATAACAACTAATCTATATCCATCTCATCTATCAAATGCGTTGCCCCCGCAAACTTATCAATTATAAACAACACATAGCGGATATCCACAATAATGCTTCGTTGATAATCGGGCAGAAACTGAATATCGCCACCAACACCTTCCCAATTGCGGTCGAAGTTGATACCAATCAACTCTCCCTTTCCGTTCATCACAGGGCTACCCGAGTTTCCTCCAGTTGTGTGGGTAGTGGCAGCAAAACAGACAGGCATTTGCCCGTTGCTCATTTGGTAGCGTCCAAAATCTTTGGTTCTGTACAACTCTTTCAGGTTTTCGTGCACAACAAACTCCCAATTATCGGCATCTTCCTTTTCCATAACACCTTCGAGGGTGGTTTGATGCCCATAACTCACACAATCTCTAGCCTCATATCCCTTCACTTGTCCGTAACTCAATCGCATGGTGAAGTTGGCATCGGGAAAGTGCGTGTAAGGACCGTCCATCTCCAATATTCCTTTTAGGTAGGTTTGGCGGGCTTTAATAAAAGGATTGTCATACACACTTATATCGTCTCTTAGCTGAGCCGCCTCGCCTCTTACCGATAGAGCAAAGTTGAACATGGGGTCGGTCTCCAATTGCGCCACATCGTGATTGCTAGATACAAACGCTTGCATATTGTCTTCGCTTCCAAAAATGGAGTTGTCAAATAAATTATCCACATAAGCATCCACGTCGCCCTCAAACTCATCGTCTATGGCACGCATTGCCATGGGCAAGTTGTTGTAGGGTATAAGGTTGATGTATTCTGCCAACATCACCTTAGCTACCTTTCTATCCACTTCGGGGCTATAATCCTTGTCGGCAAACTTACGGTATTCTGCCATCAATAGTAGCATAGCTTCCTCTTTTGCTGCCTCATCATTCTCGTTTAGTGCTTTTATCAACGCATCGACAGACGAAACAGGAGCTTTTGAAAACTCAACTCCCCTAAGAATTCCTTCGCTTATCATCCAACTTCTAAACCGCAAGTCGGCACGCTCTTCCACAATGCGTTTCATTGTTTTAAGAGCATCTATATACTCTTGTTTATCATTTTCGATAGCCCAAGTAAGCAGGCGATCTTGCTGCTCACGTTTTTGCGCTTCAAAATCGCGCAAACCTATAGCCCAACTGGTGCCAATAGCATTTTTGTAAGCATTGGTCGATCCAGAATACTTAGAAGCATACTGTATATTCACTTCAGGGTCTGCCAACATCTCTTCTAGCATAGCTTCTTGGCGCAACTCGCGCATATTTATCCTCACAGCATTGTCTATATCGCGGCGCTCTTGCACCTCCCACGAAGTGTAAAACTTATTGGTAGTGCCGGGGAAGCCCAGTAGCATAGCAAAATCGCCCTCCTCTACACCCTTGGTAGATAGCTTGAGCCAACGTTTGGGTTGTAGGGGCACATTGTCTTCGGAGTAGTTGGCAGGGTTGCCTTCTTTGTCGGCATAGATACGAAACAGCGAAAAGTCGCCTGTATGGCGGGGCCACGTCCAATTGTCGGTATCGGCGCCAAACTTACCAATAGAGCTGGGCGGAGCACCCACCAAGCGAATGTCGGAAAATGTTTTTTTGGTAAACATGTAGTATTGATTGCCATGATGAAACGGTTTTATCTCCACATCTACACCCTTGTTTGCATCAAGATACTCCTCACCTATCCGCTCGCGCGCCAATCCGTTAAGATAGCTTGGAGAGAGAAAAAACACTCCGTCCACATCCTTCTCTTTATCACTTTCTAAACTCTCCAACACATAGTGGGTTACATCCTCTATTTTTTCGATAAACGTTACCGTCAGTCCGGGGTTGGGCAGCTCTTCGGCTTTAGATAGTGCCCAGAAACCTGTTTCCAAATAGTTGTGCTCCAATGTTGAGTGGCTCTGTATCTCGCCATATCCGCAGTGATGATTGGTAAGCACCAACCCTTGCGAAGAGATAACCTCGCCAGTGCATCCGCCGCCAAATTGTACCACAGCATCTTTGAGCGAACTGCCCGAGGGGTCGTAAATATCAGCATCTTGAAGCTTCAACCCCATTGCTTGCATTTCAGCCAGTTTTTGTTGCTTCAACAAGGGTAGCATCCACATTCCCTCATCGGCAAAAGCAAACGAAACAAATAGTCCGACCAATAGTGTAAGAATAGTTTTTCTCATTGTACAATATGTTTTTTCTATGTGTGATTATAAAGTATAAAGATAGCAAATATTTTTAGAAGGATAGATAGTTGATGAAAAACAAAAGGCCTGCAGCATTTGTTTCTATCTTAGTAGTTATTAGCGTGCAGTAGATTAAACAAACACGTTGAATGCGAAAATAGTGGTCGGGGAGAGCAATAAACAGCGCAATTGCTACAATAAAATCTCTATAAACAGCATTTACTTCAATCACAAAAACTGGTGTTATATTCAAAAATCAAACAAAACATGATGAAAAATCTTCTCTTATTTCTATTACTTTTAGTAGCCGTTGCAATGATATTTTTAGGTGTAAAGGGAGGCATTCTTCCTCCAACACTTACAGGTATAGGTTTTATTTTAATAGCCTTTTTGTTTCATCGAAACAATTAAAACATCTTTTTTAGAACCACATATTTCGTAGCTTTGCAATTGTAATAGCACACAAAAATAAAATAGCAACCCATGACGCGTTATCTCCATCTGATAAAAGACAACATAAAAAAGATATGGCTCACAGTATTTTGGGAAAACCCACCCCATTTGTGGGCACTCAAAGTGACGGTTTCCATTGCATTTTTAGTTATCGCTACCGAAATCTTGTTCGACAACTCGTTTATTGCCACCACTTTGGCACTGGGCGTTGTGGCAATGGCGTTAGCCGAAACTGACGTTCATCCACGTGGACGAACCAAATCGGCAGGAATTTCGCTACTACTGTTTTTTACAACAAGTAGCATTGTAGGCTTATTGACGCCCTATCCCCTTCTGTTTGGCATTGTGTTGGGAGTCATGGTGTTTTCGCTCACCCTGCTGGCAGGCATCAGCCCTCGTTTGCAAGGAGTCACCTTTGGTTCGCTGCTCATCATCACATACACCATGTTGGGGGTAGAGGCAAGCGATCAATGGTTTCATCAGCCACTATTGTATGTGATAGGTGCAACGCTCTACTCCACTGTTTCACTGCTACTGCTCTATTTTAGACCATTGCGATTGTTGCGCGGCGAACTCTCTAACGGATTTTCTTATCTGGCACAATACATCGACGTAAAAGCCAAACTTTTTCCCAGCAAACCCGAAGAGCAAGAGAGAATAAGAAATCAATTGGCACAACATAGCATTCAATTGGCACAACAGATAGAGGTGTGCAAGAGAGATTTGCACAGCTACTCGGCAGAGTCGGGCGAAGCAATGCGCAAAGTGATAGACACTTACTACTGCAAATGGTTTCTACTGCAAGAGATGCAAGAGCGCGCCACATCGAGCCACGAGCAATACGACATTTTGAGCGGACAGGTAAAAAACAGAGACCTCATTGAGGGGTTTGGACAGTTGATGCGCGAAATTGCACGCGCCATGCAACTCTATGCACAGTCGCTACTCACTGACGAAGCCTACAAGCACCCTATCTCGTTGGTGTGGACCGTGTCGGCACTAAAAAGCATGTTAGATGCCGAAGAAGAGAGCAGCGAAGCTCACTACACTACCCTCTCTTTGCTAATGAAAAACCTGAGCGGCTTGGAACAAAGCTTGCGCAATGCCGACAACCCCGAGCGGCAAGTAGAAGTGCCCGATTTCAACTATCAACGCACCCAGCGCAAAGCACTCTCCACCATTCTCACACCCAAGCATCCTCGCTTTCGTTTTGCGGTTCGCTTAACGCTCTGCATGGTATTGGGCTACAGCATTATGCATCTATTTCATATCGAAAAAGGAGCATGGATACTACTCACATCGCTCATTGTGGTTCAGCAAACATACAGCGCCACTCGTCAACGGCTATTTCACCGAATATTTGGAACCCTCATGGGCGTGGTGCTTGGTGTGGGCTTGGCACAATTGCTACCCACCCTCACTGGACAGATACTACTGATGCTGGGTACTATTTACGCCTTTTTCTTTTTCCTGAAAAAAAACTATACCATTGCTGCCATTTTTATTACCATCTATGTATTGGCAGCCTTCAATCTGCTTGCTGGTATAGGCGTGTCTGTAATGCTGCCACGTATCATCGACACACTCATTGGGGGATTCCTTGCTTATATTGTGGTGCGCTTTATATGGCCCGACTGGCAATACAAAAACCTACCCGTTTTGTTGCACAGAGCCATAGCCAAAAACAAGCGTTACTTCGAGGGCATATACACCCCATCGGTTACCGAAACAGAGTACCTACACAACCGACGCTCGGCTCACAACGCCGACAATGCCCTCACATCGGCTTGGAAAGATATGCGCCTAGAGCCTAAAAGCAAACGCCACTTTCAGCAAATAGCATTCAGACTGACCAACCTCAACCATGCCCTGCTGTCGTATATATCGGCTTTTGGGGTGCACAATCGGAAAACAAAACATCCGCTTACCGCCGATGAGTTGCGCTTTTGCGACTATGTGAGCAAAATCCTGCAATTTGTAGAAGAGACAATGACTCAAAAGATTGATGAAACCATCTACAGCAAACACTTGGCGCACACACATGAGTGGGAAAGGGAAATTGCACATAACAAAACCGACACACACAATCAGCGCATTGCCCTCATTCACAATGTTGCTCGCGTATCGAGGGAGCTTTTGGTGGAGGCGCGGGAGTTGCAGAGGGAGGAGGTTAATGGTTAATTGCCTGCCCTGCGAAATTAGAATTAATATTTCTGCAGGGTTAATTATGAATGGGGTATGAGGTGTGGGGTGTGAGGTCTCACGCCGACTTGTAATCCGCCGCTCGCGCCGATTTGCAGCATATAAAATAGATGCTTCTAATCATTGAGAAGATTCGCCCGTATAGAGCGT
Source organism: uncultured Dysgonomonadaceae bacterium (assembly GCA_964620895.1). Classification (GTDB taxonomy): domain Bacteria; phylum Bacteroidota; class Bacteroidia; order Bacteroidales; family Dysgonomonadaceae; genus UBA2632. Next base: position 6,225 of record CAZUHZ010000104.1, read on the forward strand.
CTGTACAATCTCAAGATTAATCAATTGTAATGAATTCTACCCGTACAGACGTCCTATAGGGCGTCTCTGGTAAAGCATACAGACTACCTTTTTCATCCAGCCTTGGCGCCTTTGCGAGAAATTTTTATCGCTCGTCTTTAATTAATTTTTTTGTATTTTTGCTCCACAAATCACCAAAACAATAAAGAATGAAACATTTACACACCTCTTTAAAACAAATCATCCTCCTCATCACAATCGTGCTATTTGCCAATTGCACAAACCCCTCTCAATCGACCACACAAACAGAACAGCCCAAAACGGACAACCTAGTTGAGATGGACGAAAACTCTATTTTCGATGGAGAAACTTTGGATGGATGGCAAGCAACTCAGTTCGGACCTCATGGACCAGTAACTGTATCGGATGGGAAAATTGTACTTAATTTTGGCGATGGATGCACAGGAATCACCTCTACAAGAGACATCCCAACAATGAATTACGAAATCAGTTTGGAAGCACAAAGAACATCGGGGCAGGACTTCTTTTGTGGAATGACCTTTCCGGTAAACGACGAGTTTTGTAGCCTAATTGTTGGCGGATGGGGTGGCTCGGTGGTTGGGTTGAGCAATATCAACAACGAGGATGCATCGAACAATGAAACAAAGGTGGTGAAAAGTTTTGAAAACAACACTTGGTACACCATCACACTAAGGGTTACATCCCAAAAGATTGAGGCTTGGATTGACAATGAAAAACTGGTGGATTACGCCTACAAAGCTGGTGAACTAAGCATCCGAAGCGAGATGAATCTTTCGAAGCCTTTGGGCATTTGTAGTTGGAAAACGGTGGCTGAATTACGGAATATTCGGATGGAGAGGGTTGATTTTCAATCTGCCGCTCACGCCGATTTGTAATCGGCCTGCCCCATGAAATTAAAGAGCATATTTCATTGGGGGTGTGCTGCGAAGCAGAAATGAATAAATATAACATCCTTGAGCAATGGATGGCTCCACGATGAAAACTATTATTAATTCATTGGTGTGGGGGTGTGTTACAAAGCAAAAAATATAAAAAAGAACAGTTTCGCTCATTAGCTGGCGCAAGTCTCCAGACTTGTGCCTTGATATATTAG
>CAZUHZ010000105.1:0-7307 GCA_964620895.1 uncultured Dysgonomonadaceae bacterium
AAGGAAATTCAAAGGGTTTGATTTCGACCGTCAAAAGATAATTGGCAACTATATTGTGGATTTTTATTGTGCCAACCGTCAGGTAGTAGTCGAAATTGATGGTAGCAGTCATGATGAAAAACAAAAATATGATGCTGTAAGAGATGCTTTTCTAGAATCATTAGGGTTGACAGTTATTCACATTACAGCAAAAGATGTTTTACAAAATTTGGGTAGTGTAATGGCTGGGCTTTATCACCACCCTGCCTTCACCACCCCACCCTAAAGGGCACCCCTCCACAGGAGGGGAATTTGGAAGACAAAACGTTGAAACAAAATCCCCCCTTACACCGTCCTCACCTTATAATGACAACTAACCTTACCTTTCACCATATTACTCAACTTCGATTTTATCAAGCGTTTGCGAATAGCTGAAATATGGTCAATAAACAAAACACCTTCTATATGATCATATTCGTGTTGGATAACACGTGCAGTAAAGCCTGTGAACACTTCAGTATGTGGCTCTAAGTTCTCATCAAGATATTCTATTTCAATTTTGTCTTGGCGTGGCACACTTTCATTGATGCCCGGAATACTAAGACAGCCCTCTTCTATTGAAGCCACATCGCCTGAGCGATTGGTAATGCGAGCATTAATAAATGCTTTTTTCAAATCTTTGTATTGTGGGTTTTCCTCATCAGCCAATGGAGAAAGGTCGATTACAAAAATTCGATCTTCTAAACCTACCTGAGGACCTGCCAAGCCAACACCATCGGCGTTGTACATGGTTTCGAACATATTGTCTATCAACTCTTTCAAGTTAGGATAGGATGCATCAATATCTTGCGTCTCTTTTCTCAACACGGGATGTCCGTATATGTATATCGGTAAAATCATACTATAATAGTTGTTTTGTTTTTGTTATGTCTGGCGTGTTAGGACAAACTCATGCGTCTGCCTTCCATATATCCTTGCAGGATAATGGTAGCACTTATCTCATCGACCAATGCTTTATTCTGACGTTGTTTTTTCTTCACGCCTCCGTCAATCATTGTTTGAAGTGCCATTCTTGAAGTAAAACGCTCATCAAAATACTCCACTGGAATGTTGGGAATCTCCTTCTGCAACTTCTTTACAAATGGCTTTATATATTGCATGCTTTCAGACTCTTCGTAATTCATTTGGCGCGGAAGTCCAATAATTATAAGTTCTACTGGCTCTCTGGCTACATACTCTTTCAAAAAATTGATTATAGTATGCGATGGCACTGTAGTGAGGCCGTTGGCAATAATTTGCAACGTGTCACTCACGGCAATTCCGGCGCGTTTTCTCCCATAATCTATTGCAAGTAGTCGAGCCATATTTATTTATACTTAAACATCAAAGGTTTTACGTTTCAATTCGAAATCTTTACCGAGATATTTCTCACGGACAACTTCGTTTGCAGCCAACTCATGAGCAGTGCCTTGAAACAATACTTTCCCCTCGAAAAGCAAGTAGGCTCTATCAGTAATACTCAATGTTTCGTTTACATTGTGGTCGGTAATTAATATCCCAATGTTACGGTATTTCAGTTTTGCCACAATCGATTGTATATCTTGCACAGCAATAGGATCGACTCCTGCAAAGGGCTCGTCAAGCATAATAAATTTAGGGTCTATAGCCAAACAGCGGGCTATTTCGGCACGTCGCCTCTCACCTCCCGACAATTGATCACCCAAGTTTTTACGCACTTTATGCAAGCCAAACTCATCAATCAAACTCTCCATTTTCTCGTGCTGTTCATCAAGACTCTTATCAGTCATTTCCAGTACTGAGAGAATATTATCTTCTACCGACATTTTACGGAAAATAGATGGCTCTTGTGCCAAATAGCCAATTCCGTATTGTGCACGTTTATAAACGGGAAATTTTGTGATGTTTTGTTCACCCAAAAATATTTGTCCCTCATTGGGCACAATTAATCCCACTGCCATATAAAAAGTGGTAGTTTTACCCGCACCATTTGGTCCAAGTAAACCCACAATCTCGCCTTGCTTCACATCTACAGATACATGGCTCACCACAGTACGTTTACCGTACTTCTTCACCAAATTCTCAGTGCGAAGCACTAGATGCTCTTGCTCTTTAGGCTTTTCAGTGACAATATTATCCACTGCCAATGAATTGTCGTTATTTATATAATTATTAAGTTGCTCGTTATCCATTTGTTTCCAATATTTGCACAAAGATACAAAATCTAAAAGAGTAAAATATTATTTCTTACTTAGAACTTCTATAGAAATGACAACGAATGTTATTCACTTATTATCACCTCGGCAGATTTTACCTCTCCACGTATAGGAGGATTATTTTTTGCTAAACGCACTTCAAGACTAGTGATTTGAGGAAATGCACTTCTAATAGTTTTATAAATACGCATTGCCACATGTTCTAACAGCTTTGAGGGTTGTTCCATTTCAGCTTTCACCATGTCATATACAAGGGCATAATTAATAGTATCTCCTACATTATCAGATTCGCAAGCGAGCAACAAGTTGGCTGTAATAAATATATTTACAACATAGTTGTTTCCTACTCTTGTTTCTTGTGTTAACACACCATGATATGCGTAGAATTGCATATCTGTAAGTCTAATGCTTGTTTTCATCGTCTCTAATTCTTATTCAACTTCAAAAGTAACTATTATAAATGACCTAAGCATATCTTCTACTATAAATTACAAGAGCACTGTTGCACAAATTACTGTAAAAACAAATCAGCTTAACATATCTATCTGCATTATTCTCGTTTATAGTCTATCGAAGATGCTGGAGTTTCTAACTTTGGCGATATAAATCCCTGTAATTTTTCATAATTTCATAATTTTGCACTGGTACGAAAGTGTAAAAAGTTTTATTTTACGCTTTTGTATCAGTACGAAAGCGCAAAAAGTTTTATTTTGAGGTTTTGTATCAGTACAAAAGTGTAAAAAGTTTTATTTTATGGTTTTGTACTAGTACGAAAGTCCAAAAAGTTTTATTTTACGGTTTTGTACCAGTACGAAAGTCTAAAAAGTTTTATTTTGAGGTTTTGTACCAGTACGAAAGCGCAAAAAGTTTTATTTTACGGTTTTGTATCAGTACAAAAGGGCAAAAAGGGCGACTTTCCTAAATTTGATGATTCTACAACACCTATAATTATTCACATTTTTATTACCTTTGCATGAAACAATAATATTTAGAAAAATGAAAAAAATTATTTTTATGCTATCAACCCTTTTCTTGCTTGCAGGATGCACTAATGGCAAAAAAGCAGGAACAGATGAAAAATCATCGCAAGATGTGCCATTTGAATACACTGTAGATAAATTTGCAGATATAGAGATACTTCGCTATCAAGTTCCCGGATTTGAGGACCTCTCTCTTCAACAAAAGGAGCTAATTTACTATCTTTCTGAAGCTGCATTGGAAGGCAGAGACATATTGTATGATCAACACAACAAACACAACTTAATTATTCGTAGAACACTTGAGGGAATCTACGAAAATTATTTTGGAGACAAAAAAACAGAAGATTTCAAGAAATTTGAAACATACCTGAAACAAATTTGGATGGCAAACGGAATACACCATCACTACTCGGAAGACAAAATATTGCCTGAATTCTCGAAAGAGTATTTTACAAAACTAGTCAACTCAATTGACCCAGCCAGAATGCCTGTTACAGATGGAGCTTCGGCTAACAAGCTTGCTGAAACACTTATCCCAATAATGTTCGACCCAGACATTATGCCAAAACGCATCAATCAGGCTGCAGGGGTTGACCTTGTTGAAACATCGGCAGTAAACTTCTACGAGGGAGTTTCACAAAAAGAAGTAGAATCATTTTACGATAAAATGAAAGATCCAAATGACAACACTCCTATCTCGTACGGACTAAATAGCAAAGTAGTAAAAGAGAATGGCGCTGTAACTGAAAAGGTGTATAAACTAGGAGGAATGTACTCTCCCGCTATCGAAAGAATTGTAAAATGGCTGGAGAAAGCAGCTGATGTAGCTGAAAATGACAAACAAAAACAAGTTATCCTTTCTCTTATTGACTATTATAATACTGGCGATTTGAAAAAGTATGATGACTATTCTGTACTTTGGGTAAAAGACCTCGATTCGCGCATCGATTTTGTAAACGGATTCACCGAAGTATATACAGACCCATTAGGGATGAAGGGTACTTGGGAGTCTATTGTAAACTTCAAAGATATGGAGGCTACAAAACGAACAGAAATCATCAGCAATAATGCACAATGGTTTGAAGACAACTCTCCAGTTGACAAGCAGTTTAAGAAAGAAGAGGTAAAAGGAGTTTCGGCAAAAGTAATCAATGCTGCAATTATTGGTGGCGACTGCTATCCCTCAACTCCTATTGGTATCAACCTTCCTAATGCCAACTGGATACGTCGCGACCATGGGTCGAAATCTGTAACAATAGAAAACATTACAGATGCTTACAACAAAGCTTCGCTGGGGAATGGTTTTGCAGAAGAATTTATGTGGAGCAACGAAGAGATAGAGCGTGCTAAGGAATATGGTTCAATTACAAGCAACTTGCATACAGACTTGCACGAATGTTTGGGCCATGGCTCAGGCAAACTATTGCCTGGAGTAGATCCTGATGCACTAAGAGCTTACGGAAGTCCTATTGAGGAGACCCGTGCCGACCTATTTGGTTTGTACTACTTGGGCGATCCAAAATTAGTTGAATTAGGTTTGCTGCCAGACAACGAAGCTTATAAAGCACAATACTACAGCTACCTGATGAATGGCTCAATGACACAACTAACACGCGTGCAGCCAGGCAAAGACATAGAGCAAGCACACATGCGTAACCGTCAGCTCATTGCAACATGGGTGCTGCAACAGGCTAACGATTCAAAAGCTGCCGAGTTGAAACAGCGTGATGGTAAAACCTATGTTGTTGTAAACGATTACGAGAAAATACGTGACTTGTTTGGACAATTGTTGGCAGAAATACAGCGTATTAAATCGACTGGCGACTTTGATGCAGCTAAGAATTTCATAGAAACTTATGCTGTGAAAGTAAACCAAGATATCCACAAGGAGGTGTTGGAACGCTACCAGGCACTGAACCTATCTCCTTATCGGGGCTTTGTAAATCCTGTTTACAAACTTGTTAAAAACGAAGATGGTGAAGTAACTGATGTTACCGTATCGTATGACGAAGGATATGTTAAACAACACTTGCGTTATTCCAAACAATATTCATCACTACCACACTACAATTAGACAATCAGATATTTTAAAGAAAGTTGCCTTGATGGGCAACTTTCTTTATTCTATTCCAATAGTTTACCGATAAACAATCTCTCAATTTGAAAAACGAGCAATATCCGCTAATTACCGTTGTTACAGTTTGCTACAACTCTGCTGCCTTAATAGAAAGAACACTGATAAGTGTTTCAGAACAAGACTATTCCAACAAAGAGTATGTGGTGATAGATGGAGCATCGACTGATGGAACGAAAGAGATAGTTGAACGTTACAAGGACTCAATAAGCTTTTTTGTGTCTGAACCCGACAAAGGAATCTACCATGCAATGAATAAAGCTGTAAAAGTAGCAAAGGGTGAATGGGTTATATTTATGAATGCTGGTGATGTGTTTGCAAATAATGAAGTGTTGAAAAATGTGAGTAATAAACTCAATGACAAATCAGATATTGTGTATGGAGATATATTAAAAATGGAAAACAATGAGCTTATAGTAAAAGAAGCTCCCTCTAAAATAACTCGGATGCACAGAATGCCTTTTTGCCACCAAGCGGTTTTCACTCGCACTTTTTTACTAAAAAAACACCCTTTTGATGAAAAGTATAAATTATCTGCCGACTTTAAACTTTACAAACAGCTTAGTTTAGATAATTTCTCTTTTAAAAAAATACCAATGTCTATAACAATATATGACACAACAGGAATTTCAAATACTCAACGTACCAAAGGTCTTATAGAAAACATCTCCATAATAAAAGAAATAGACAATTGGCAAGAAAAATTGCGTTTACTACCACGGCTTTATTTTGTTAAAAACTGGACTGCTATAAGACATTCTTTGAAAAACAGATAAAAGATTTAAAGCTCAAAACAATGAACTACTTAGAAACTGTTGAGTACCTATACAAACAGACACCTGCTTATCAGCAAGTAGGACAGTCAGCATACAAAGTGGGATTGGATAACAGCTTAGCACTAGATGCTCATTTTGGATATCCTCATCGTCACTATCGCACCATTCATGTGGCGGGTACAAATGGAAAAGGGTCAACATCGCATCTTTTGGCGGCTGTACTTAGCGAAGCTGGTTACAAAGTAGGGCTATATACCTCGCCGCACCTCATCGATTTTCGTGAGCGTATTCGTGTAAATGGCGAAATGATTAGCCAGCAGTTTGTGGTTGATTTTGTAAAAAATCATCGCGAAGCATTTGAGCCCATCATGCCTTCGTTTTTTGAGCTGACCATGGAGATGGCTTTTGTCTATTTTCAAACAATGGAAGTGGATGTTGCAATTATTGAAACTGGACTGGGAGGACGTCTGGATAGCACAAATATCATTTCGCCTAATCTTAGTATAATCACAAATATAGGTTTCGACCACACACAGTATCTTGGCAACACCCTGCCAAAGATAGCTGCAGAAAAAGCAGGAATTATAAAATCCAACACTCCTGTAGTAATTGGAGAGGTGGAAAACGACGAGGTGAGAAAAGTATTTATAAAAAAAGCGCAAGAAGAAAACGCACCTATTGTGTTTGCTGAAGAGACAATGGATAACTTCACTTCAGAAATAACGCCTGATGGATGGATATTGAATAACGACAGTTATCAAAACCTGCAAAGTGAATTAGGTGGGTGGGTGCAAAACAGAAACGCACGAACTGTGCTTACGGCCATTCACGAGCTGATGAAGCTGGGCTATAAAATTCCTAAGCAGGCTGTTTACAATGGTTTTGCTAAAGTAACAGAACTAACAGGATTGATGGGACGCTGGCAAACATTGCATGAGAAACCAAAAGTGGTGTGCGACACGGGGCATAACGAACATGGCATTCGTTATATTGTGAAACAACTTGCCATGGAAAACTACGATACACTTCACATAGTGTTTGGCATGGCAAACGATAAAGACTCATCTGCTATACTAGCAATGATGCCTAAAAATGCAATTTATTATTTCACGCAAGCTTCAGTTGATAGAGCTCTTGATGTGAATATATTGGCAGAAAACGCTTTAAAGCAGGGACTTAAAGGAAATAAGTATAGCACTGTAGA
>CAZUHZ010000106.1:0-7289 GCA_964620895.1 uncultured Dysgonomonadaceae bacterium
TTATATACCTGCACACACAGCAGTTGTTATGAAAAGAATAAATAAATAACTAAATTAAACAAACAAATAGCAATGAACTTATATCCATTAAAATTTAAACCAATACTCAAAAATATTATTTGGGGTGGTGATGAAATAGCGAAATTCAAAAAATTAGATAGAGAAGAGACAGGAGTTGGTGAAAGCTGGGAGATATCGGCTGTAGAAGATAATATATCTGTTATTGAAAATGGAGAGTTTGCCAACACCCCTCTTGATGTATTAATAAATGAAGCAAAAGAGAAGTTAGTAGGAAAAAAGAACTTTGATAAGTTTGGCAATAAGTTTCCACTTCTTATAAAATTTATAGATGCACGCGACGATTTATCGATACAAGTACACCCCGATGATAAGATGGCTCAAGAGAGACACAACTCTTTTGGCAAGACCGAGATGTGGTATATTGTAAAAGCTGAGCCAGAAGCTTTTATATTCTCAGGGTTCAAAGAAAAAATTACCCCCGAACAGTATGTAGAAAAGATAGCAGACAACACATTTACCGATGCACTTCAAAAGCACTACGTGCAAGCGGGTGATGTCTATTTTATGCCAGCAGGTCGTGTTCACGCTATTGGGAGTGGTTGCTTTGTAGCAGAAATACAGCAAACCTCAAATATTACTTATCGCATTTACGATTATAACAGAAAAGACAAAGAAGGCAATTCAAGAGAGCTACACACAGAATTGGCAAAAGATGCTATTGACTATACTGTTTACGACTCATACAAAACAGCCTATAAATCAACTCCAAATGAAACTAACGAGTTGGTGAGTTGTGACTTTTTTACTACAAACCTACTAGAATTGGACAAATCTTTAGAAAAAGATGTTTCAAACTTAGATTCGTTTATTATATATATGTGCCTTGAAGGAACATGTGAACTGCAAGATAACAAACAAAACAAGATAACTTTAAGTAGAGGCGAAACAATATTAGTTCCAGCAGACACACATCACGTAGTAATTACACCTACAAGTAAAACAAAGTTGCTCGAAACTTTTGTGAGATAAACAAACTGCACTATTTTAATGAAAGGAATAATACTTTTAAATGTTGGAACCCCAGCTGAATGTACCAAAGTGGCAGTAGAGCAGTTTATTGGTGATATGCTTTCCGACCCTCTAGTAGCAGATAAGTATCAACCTGCATTCAAATTTCTTGCACGTCAAGTAATTGCACCAATGTCTGCATCCAAATCTTTGGGCAAATACTCACTCATTTGGCGTAAAACCGAACCTGCAGAATCACCAATTCTTTATTACATGCAAGAACTAGCCAAAAAACTGGAGCAACAGAAGGATGTTCCCGTAGAAATAGCTATGCGCTACGGGTCACCTTCTATTGAGTCGGCTTTTGAAGCTTTGTATAAAAAATGCAATAACCTAACCGATGTTGTTATATTTCCGCTGATACCTCACTACGCACAATCATCTACACAAACAGCAAACGATGAAGTAATGCGTGTATATAATAAAAAATCCTATCCGTTTAAGGTTAAAATTATAGACCCATATTACAATCACCCAGCTTTTATAGATGCTTTGGCTACTCACACTAAACCCTATTTAACAGACGATTTTGATCGTTTAGTGTTCTCGTATCACAGCCTCCCTGTTCATCAGGTACGAAAAGCTTGGAAAAAAGGCAAAGAGTTTGACTATGTTTATCAGCTGAAAGAAACCAATCAACTATTGAACAAAAAATTGGGCATAAGCCCCAATAAAACATTGCTTCTTTACTCATCCCAACGAGGCAAAGGATGGCTGAAGCCTTTTCTAGACAAAGATATTGCCGATCTACCAAAACTTGGATGGAAGAAAATAGTGATTGTAGCGCCTGGTTTCCCTGTAGATAATTTAGAAACACTGTTTGATGTTGATGTAGAAGCAAGAAAACTATTTATGAAAGCAGGAGGAGAAGAGTTTGTATATGTTCCATCGCTCAACGCTGAGAGTTATTGGGTAGATGCTATTTGGAAAATAATTTCAACCTCATGACGATGAACCAATCAGTTAACGCTTGCACAGTTATTATTGGCAACGGTGATTTCCCAACACACAAGTATCCACAATCGTGTATAGAAAGAGCTTCATTTACAATCTGTCTTGATGGAGCACTTCAAGCTGCATTAGATAATAATATAATGCCCGACATTATTATTGGAGATGGAGACTCTATTTCTGATACATTAAAGGAGCAGTACGCACACAAACTACTACTATACACTGATCAAAACACCAACGACCTAACAAAAGCAGTGAACTATTGTATAGAAAAAGGAGTGAAAAAAATAAAAATAGTTGCCGCAACTGGCAAAAGAGAAGATCACACTTTAGGTAACATCTCACTCTTGTTGGAGTATATGAATTACGTGGATGTGGAGATGATTACAGACTATGGTATATTTACCCCCATATCTTCTACAACAAAGTTTGAAAGTAAAATAGGTCAACAAGTATCAGTCTTCAATATAGACAGCAGCCCCGTTACTTCGCACAACCTGAAGTATCCACTAAAAGACATGACGTTGGATAACTTATGGAAAGGCACTTTAAACGAATCTATAGGAACGTGGTTCACTATAGAAACAAATGGAAAAACAATTGTTTACAGAACATTTGAGATTAAAAAACAATAACAACGAGTTGAATTATTACACTGCTCTCGCACCTTAATTAATGCAACTCTCGTAAAATATCAAGCGATTTTATTTCAGGAAAATCATATATATGCATTCTATAATAATCTAGCATGTATTTGATTATAATACTTCTATCGCTTTGCGATAGTTTATATAAATGCATATTGTGATAGTTAATTCGTTTGAAAACATCTAAATAGCTACTTTGCTGCAAACTGAGATAATGGTTGTGAAGTGGCTTGCTATGTGAGTAGCCGCCATTTAGCAAGTCGAAAACAGACCCGTTTTTATAGTTATCTAAATTGGGAGTTACCCCTAAAAACTCAGCAAGATGAAACATAAACACAAGATGAAAATTGGCTAATCCTTTCTCTTGTTTGTCCAATGTTATGATGGAGTCTCTAATAAAACTAAAGATAAGACTGTTTTCATTCGTCTCTTGTAAAACTCTAGTAAGAAACTCTGATAGAAAGAAACTAATAGATAGCTTTACAACATTCATATTAATAGAATATAAGGGAAACTGACGTTGCACATCTTTCAGTCTATGTATTTTACGCAAAGGGAAGTGTTCTACCTCCATTTCCAATACCGAAAGTGGGAAAAAAAGTGCTTGGTTGATCTTGCGTTTTTTACTTTTAGAATTAGGCAACAAGTAGGCTGTACGTCCAAAATCTGACGTAAATACTTGTGCTATCGAAAATTTATCGTTGTATTTAGTAACACTTAAAACTATGCCTTGAGTTTTATAAAGCATTTTATTGTAGTTTATTTACTTGCTCTTTACAATGAGAAATATTTTCCACTACCCAAAAGCTCCTCATATTTCTCTTCGTTGAATTTATAGTAGAAAGCCCCTCTTTTAGACGATAAAGTATCCTTTATATCCATTTTGTCTAATATATTCATTGAGTTAAGTTTCTTTCTGAAGTTACGCTTATCAACTTCTCGTTGATAAATAGCTTCATACAAATCCTGCAAAGCAGGCAAGGTAAACATCTTATCAAAAAATCTAAATATAATAGGTTGCATAGAAACTTTAAAGCGCAACAAAGTTAATGCATCCTCAACCATTTGATTGTGATCAAATACAAGCTGAGGTAGTTCTTTTACATTTATCCATCGTGCATCAAAGCGTTTTGCTAGGCTAGTATCAAACTCTTCCAACCGAACTAGCGCATAAAATGCTACAGATATTACACGTCCACCAGTGTCTCTATCAACCTTGCCATAAGCATTTACTTGCTCCATGTAGATGCCTTTTTGTTGCGTGTACCGAAACAGCACCTTTTTGGCAGCATTTTCCAAACTCTCATTTTCATCTACAAAACCTCCCATCAGCGACCACTCGCCAGCCATAGGCTCTACAGGTCGGCGTGTAAGCAATACATGAAGTTCTTTATCTTTAAACCCAAAGACAATACAGTCTGCCGCAACCAAAAACTTAGAATTGCCTTTATAATATTGATTATTCATATTGGTATCTTTAAAATAAAAGAAGTTGGAAACGAGTTTTATAAACAAGTCTCCAACTTCTTAGAAAACAAATAAGGTTAAGTAGTTAGAGTTTTCGTGCTCCGTCGCTTATCACAACATCATACACTTTTGGCTCATGACCATATTCCTCTGCAAATTCAGCTTTAGCGTCTATTATAAACTGATCGTACAAATCATCTTTCACTAAGTTGATTGTACAACCACCAAACCCACCACCCATAACACGCGAACCTGTTACATTGTGTTTTTTGGCTAAATCGTTCAAGAAATCTAGTTCTTCACAACTCACTTCATAAAGCTTGCTCATGCCGTGATGAGTTTCATACATTTTCTGACCTACTGTTTCGTAGTCGTCTCTCTCTAATGCATCTGAAACATCCAAGACACGCTGCGTTTCCTCAATCACATATTGTGCACGCATATAATCTTCTTCTGTTACATCAGCTTTTACTTCATTGAGCATCTCGATAGATGCATCTCGTAAAAACTCAACTTCAGAATGGTTCTTGCCAATTGCTTTTGCAACTCGTTCACACGATTCGCGTCGCTTGTTATAAGCCGAAGAGGCAAGTTCATGTGCTACTCGTGTATCCAAAAGCACCAATTTGTATCCTTTAGGATCAAACGGGAAATACTCAAACTCCATTGATTTAGTATCTAAACGCATCAAATGCCCTTTTTTACCAAAAAGAGAAGCAAACTGATCCATTATTCCACACTTTACACCCACATAATTGTGCTCAGTTGCTTGACCAATTTTAGCCAACTCAAACTTATCAATACCAAGATTAAGCATGTCGTTTAGTCCAAAAGCATAAGTGCTTTCTATGGCTGCAGAAGAAGACATGCCAGCACCAAGAGGAACATCACCTGAAAAAGCAGTGTCGAACCCTTTTATTTCTCCTCCTCGTTTGATGATTTCACGGCACACACCAAAGATAAATTTAGCCCATCCCTCTTTTGGTAAATCCTCTTCGTTTAATCCGAATTCAGATTTTTCATCCAAGTCAATTGCAAATGCATTAACTTTATCGGTTCCATTAAAGCGTATAGCTGCGATAATTCCTTTATCAATCGCACCAGGAAAAACAAAACTCCCGTTATAATCTGTATGCTCCCCTATTAGATTTACTCTACCAGGAGAGGTGTAAACTTGGGGAGTATCACCTCCAAAATGCTCTTTAAATTTATCTAATACTATATCTTTTGTCATAATTTACATTTATATATTTATAGCGAAAGTTTTACAATATCTACTATTATTCGTTAGGGAGCGATTCTGATACTGTATCAACAGGAACATCAACATCTACATCTTCCACAGAAATATCTGTGTTTACATTTTTTGAACCAATCAAAGCATAGAATAATAAATATCCCAATCCTGCAACAATAACCCAATAGCTAGGCAAATAACCAGCAATATCAGCAACCCAACCTTGAAAAGCAGGAAGAATACCACCACCAACAACCATAACCATAAATATGCCCGAAGCAGCTGCTAGGTACTTACCCAAACCTTCGACAGCAAGGTTGAATATTCCACCCCACATAATTGAAGTACACAGACCTAATAAAACAATAAACATTGCTCCTATAGGCACTTGAGCTAAACCAAATGAAAGAGCACCAGTAGCTGAACGCTGAAGAACTGGTAAAGATACAAATGTTGATTCTGGTAAAAGAATTGCTAAAAGAATAAATACTAAACCTACTGCTGATGCTGCACCTAACATAGACTTACTAGATACTTTACCAGCTAATGAAGCTCCTGCTAAACGACCTATCAGCATAAGGAACCAATAAGTACCAGCAACAAATCCAGCTATGGTCTTACCAATTTCAGGATTATCAGACAACCAATACATCATCACATAGGGATTACCTACTTCAATACCTACATACACAAAGATTGCAATTGCACCCAACACAAAATGTCTGAACTTTAACGCTCCTAACATTAAACCCTTTAGTGGTTCTTTAGTTTTGGCAGCATGTGGCTCTGGTATAGTAACAGCCAATAAAACAAAAAACACAACAGCAAAAACAGCCATTGCTATATACATTACTGGAAATACATCTGTAATATTTGCTTTGGCAGCTTCTCCAATTAAGATTCCTACAAATGCAGGAGTGAATGTAGCCATTACTGAATTGAATGACCCACCAATTTGAATAAGTTGATTTCCTTTATTACCACCACCTCCTAGAGTATTCAACATTGGATTTACCACAATATTTAATAGACACATAGAAAATCCAGCAACAAAAGCTCCTAATATATAAATAGCAAAAGCCATTGATTGAGGAGAATGACCTGATAGAAATTGAATAAGTATCCCAACAAATCCAACAGCTATTGCAATTAAAGCAGTTTTCTTATACCCAACTTTTGTCAAAAGGATACCACCTGGAATTCCGATAACTAAATATGCTATAAAGTTAGCAGCATTTCCTAATAGCCCTAAAAAGTTAGAAGCTCCAAATTGCTCTTTTAAAACCTGACCCATGGGCGCAGCCAAGTTAGTTACAAATGAAATCATCCCAAAAAGGATAATCATCATAATGATTGGTACAATCCGCGAGGACGTTTGATTAGTTTTTGTGTTCATACGTTTTTTGTTAATTGTTAGTTTTAATTATATGATTAAGAAAAAATTAATAGGCGCAATTATTTGTTAGTTGAAAACTTGAAAGAAGTCTTCGATTTATATATTTCACCTGGGTGAAGCTCCGTGGTTGGATAGTCTGGTTTGTTTATACTATCGGGGTAATGCTGTGTTTCGAAACAAACAGCTGCTCTACTTGGATAAGTCTGTCCGTTTTTCCCAATCAGTTTATCGGTCATCCAATTGCCTGTATATAACTGCATACCGGGCTCTGATGTATGAACCTCCATAACAATTCCTGTTTTGGGAGATTCGCAACGAGCACAAAAAGAAAACTCGTCATCATATTTTTTATTCAACACATATGTGTGGTCGTAACCTTTTCCATATATTAGTTGTTGGAAATCATCATCAATTCTAGCTCCAATAGTATGAGGTGTGGTGAAGTCCATAGGAGTTCCCTTCACATCTTCGGCAGCACCAAACGGAATAGCTGTTTCAT
>CAZUHZ010000107.1:0-7234 GCA_964620895.1 uncultured Dysgonomonadaceae bacterium
CACAACACAGCCAATACGGATAAATTCAAATTTTATCCAGCCATCAATTCATCGTTTCGCATCAATAAAGATGTTAGTTTGTATGCATCGTGGAACAAAGCAATCCGTATGCCCACTTTTACCGATTTGTATTATACTACACAAACGCACATTGGCAATAGCAACTTAGAATCGGAGCAATCTGAAGCATTGGAAGTGGGCGTGAAACTCTCAAGTCGTTTCATTAGAGGCAACTTTACCACTTTTCACATGAAAGGTCGCAATCTAATCGATTGGGTAAAACCTTACGAGGAGGCATTGTGGGAAAGTCGTAACCACTCCAAAATAAACAAACGTGGCGTTGAAACCAATCTCCAGTTCAACCTGAAAGAATTGTTGGGAAAACATTTACTCCTGCATAGTCTATCCATCGGCTACTTATATTTAGACCAAAACATGGTGGACGATGAATTGATTTCGAACTACACGCTCAACCACTTGCGACATAAATTTACTGCCAGCTTACAACACGATGTTGTGCGCAACCTCTCTATGACGTGGAACTTCCGTTGGCAACAACGAACGGGCTCTTATTTAAAATATGTGAATCTGAAGCCAGGCGCAATTACTCCTTATGAACCATTTGCTCTGCTAGACATTAAACTGAACTATCAATTACATAACATCATCAACCTTTATGCCAGTATAAATAATGTGTTGAATACTGAATATTTGGATTTGGGAAACTTACCTCAACCAGGTATTTGGATGATGATGGGGGTGAATTATACCATTCGTTGAATAAAGTTTTGCATTCTCACTTCAATTGAGAACCCCTTTTACAATTAATTACAGCTGTAAGAGATATGTACTATCTCCTTTTAGAGTTGATTATATCTAAAAGTGATTGCAGCTCCTCTTTTTACTAATGGTTATACCCAAAAGTGCTATCTACTATCTACTTTTGCTCTCGGTTCACACTAAAATTGTAATGCAGTATCTATTTTTTTTAGTGATTATACGTAAAAGTGCAATGCATTATCTACTTGTTACACACAGGTTAAAGAGCATTGCATGTGCAAACACTCTATTACTGTATAAGACTAACAACTCTGTAAATGCAGGAGGGTTTTACCTAGGCAGGTTTCTCTATTCTGCAAATGCAGAGGAGCTTTACCTGAAGAGGTTTTTGAGTTCTGTATATGCAGAGACATAAAACCTCTGCCACTTAGCAAGCTCTGCAAAGGCAGAGGTTGCAAATCTGAAGAGGTGAAGCAGTGCTGCATGTGCAGAATATCATCATCCGCATGACAATTGATGTAAGAGGAGTGTGAAACCTTGTATATCCTTTTAAAAAAAGGAGTAAGATGTCAGCGCTAATAACCTTATTCAATTGCAATTATAGAAAGTTGTTACAAACAAGGTGGTATAATCATTTTTAATCTGGGTAAACGAACAGGGATAACTATTAGGTTCTTTTGCAATTGGGGATCTTGGTTGCAGTATTCGTGTTATTGCAATACAAATGTGTCAAAAACACCCCTGTCTTTAATTTACAAGAAACCTTCTCAGCAATACAGAGCGTGGCTCAGATTTTTATAATTTAATACTAATGACTACTTTGTGTATAGCTCTATCATTACACTATGGTTTCTGCTGAAATCTCACTATAACTACTATCCATACTGATACAAATTTTCAACACCTCTGTGAGATCCTACCGTAATAATAAAAAAAAATAGACCAGCTCGGCCGAGCTAATCTATTTTTCCCTTTTGGTTAATTATTGGTTATTAGTTATAAGGTAAAAAAGATTGTTTTAGGTTATCGATACAAAGATATATTTCATTAGCATATAAGCCAAATTAAAAAACATGTTGTAAAATAGTGTTATACAACACCTTTTTAGAACGTTGCATCATAATGAAGTATCGTTTTTCAAATTTGATTTGTTACTTGTTGCGTAAATTGCAAACTTCTAACCAATGGCAAAAGGAGAGATTGAGCATATTTCTGTTACACCTTTTTTACTATCTTTGTGCTTCACTTTTGCGAAAAGTGAAATGAACAGTAAGTTTATTGTTTACAATAGATTAATTACTAATAGTTTTAGGATAAAAGTAATTTATTAATGATTAAAAAAAGCCGTTTTGCTAGCGTATTAGACACCATAGAAGTAGTAGGGAATAGATTGCCACATCCCGCTACACTCTTTTTAATGATGGCGGTATTAGTAGCCTTATTGTCGTGGTGGGCATCAGCTGTAGGACTTCAAGCTACCCACCCCGCAACAGGAGAAGTGATTGCTGTAAGAAATCTTCTAAGCGCCGATGGCATTCGCTGGATATATACCAATGTAGAGAGCAATTTTGTGAATTTTCCTCCACTAGGCTTAGTTCTAGTTATTATGATAGGGATAGGAGTTGCTGAGGGTTCTGGGTTGTTTACTGTGCTTGTTCGTCAATTGGTACTAGGTGCTCCTCCAAAACTAATTACTGCTGCAATTATCACAGCAGGTATCTTTTCGCATCTTGCATCGGAAGTGGGATATGTTATACTGATTCCTCTGGGCGCAATGATATTTCATGCACTTGGGCGTCACCCTATGGCAGGTTTTGCTGCAGCATTTGCCGGAGTGAGTGCTGGATTTGGGTCTAACTTCCTGATTGGCTCGGTCGATCCTATTCTTGCGGGACTATCCACCTCAGCTGCTCAAATAATTGACCCCTCAATGAATATCAATCCCATGGTCAATTACTATTTTATGGTAGCAAGTGCTATAATGGTTGTCGCTGTAGGAACCTGGATTACAGAGAAAATTGTTGAACCAAGGTTGGGTAAATACACAGGCAATGAAAAACCAGTAAAGATAGAGCAAATCTCCCCTCTTGAGAAAAAGGGACTACGCTGGGCAGGTATTGGCACACTCATTTTTATTGCTGTTATGGCATGGACTATTATTCCAGAGAATGGATTGTTTAGAGACCCTGAGACTGGCAGTATATTAAAATCTCCTTTCTTTTCGGGTATTATAGTAGGACTCCTTCTTCTGTTCTTTATACCAGGAATTATTTATGGAATTACAGTCAACACCATCAAAAGCGACAAAGATGTAATAAAACACATGACCAACTCGATGAAAGGTATGGGTGGATATATCGTGTTAGTGTTTTTTGCCGCTCAGTTCATCTATTGGTTCAACTACTCAAACCTAGGTTTAGTTTTAGCAATAGATGGAGCTCAGTTTTTAAGCAATATTGGTTTCACAGGTATTCCCCTTATTCTAACATTCTTGCTTCTTTGTGCCTTCTTGAATATGTTTATGGGAAGTGCTTCTGCCAAGTGGGCAATTATGGCACCTGTCTTTATCCCAATGTTTATGATACTAGGTTATCACCCAGGCTTCACACAAGCAGCTTTTCGTATAGGAGACTCTGTGACAAATGTGATTACCCCTATGATGAGCTACTTTGCTTTAATAGTGACCTATGCACAAAGTTACGATGAGAAGAACGGAGTAGGAACGATAATTTCACTAATGATTCCTTATACTGTACTCTTTACGGTAGCTTGGGCAATTATGATAACCATATGGATGTTGCTTGGTATTCCAGTGGGTATTGATGGACCAATACATTTGCCAGTGTTGTAAGATGACTAGTAAATGTTTCTCCCAAAATTATTATAAGCTATGTGTCAGAAACATCGTTTACAATAGCGTGATTAAGACTTGGCTTCATAAATTGCTTTGCGAATTATTTGCCAAATATCGACATTATTGGACGACCTATCCACACTTGTGGTTGCTCTATTCCAAACATATACCCAATGGTGGAACCGATATCATAGACCATAGTGCTTTCAGGAATCTCAAAATCACTTTTTATACCTTTGCCACAAAACACAAGGGGAGTTTCCATTTCATCTAAGGTAGGTCCTCCATGCCCTTTATCTATGCCACCATGATCGGATACTAACACAAAAACTGTCTCATCCATCATGCCTGCCTCTTCCACAGCATCAATAATTGTTTGCAAAGCACCATCAAGATGATTAAGCATAGTGTAATACTCTTCAGACTCCCAACCATGGCTATGACCTGCACCGTCAGGTTCATCAAATATAAGCGTGCAAAAGTTAGGCTTTTTTGTTGTAATATATTCAACTACTGACGCTAATGAGTTTTCAAAATCTTCGCCCGATAAGCTTGCTTGTTGCACATTGTCAATAGACTTACTGTCGGCAAGATAATACATTCCATCCCATTCATAAATATGTGAGAGTTCAGCATCAGGTTTCACTTGACGGATAAGATAAAAGATGTCAGGAAAAAGATTGTTTTCTGTCAACTCTCGAGAGTCAAAGTCTGGTTTTTGACTTCCCCAAGTATTAAACCCATGAAGCTCGGGACATGCACCCATAAACATAGATGCCCAATTGACTGCACTAGACGAAGGTAATACAGATCTGTTTTTCAATGTATATGAACCCCTTTTCATCATAGATCGATAATTGGGCATAGCAACACCATTTTTGAGGCTATTGGCACTCATGCCATCAAAACCAATCATGATTACGTGCTTTGGAGGGTTTTTCATTTGAGGATTGCTGTTTTTGTTACAGCTACTCAGTGCGGAAAAGAATAGTATCGAAAGTACAATTCCAGTGAAAATTTTTACTTTTTTCATATTGCTAAAGATTTAATGTTGTTCGATATACGGTTTTATTTTGATGAGCTACTGGAGATTTCATAAATGCGATATGTTTTACACAAATAAATTATGCATGATGTGGAAGCTCTAACCAAACTAAATAACCTGTATAAGATAAATAAAATATCAAAAGAAAAGCAGCTTGCCATCTATCTAGTCTATTTTTTTTACCAACAAACATGGCAAGAAAAAGGAATATAGTTCCACCTAAAAGTATCAGCAAGTCGGCATTGAAATATGACTTAAACTCAATAGGCGCAATTAAAGAACTTACAGATAATATGAGTAGAATATTGAAAATATTTGAACCAATTATGTTCCCCATTGCTATTCCACTATTTTTCTTCAGGGCTGCTACTACAGAGGTTAATAGTTCGGGTAACGAAGTGCCAATGGCAATAATAGTCAAACCAATAATTTTTTCGCTAATACCTAGTAAGGTTGCCAGCTTAACACCATTATCTACAACTAACTGCCCACCAACTATTAATCCACCCAAACCCAATATTATAAGACTCCATATCTTAAGATTAGATTTATGTTCATAAGTTATCTCTTCTACAGGTTCCTTTCCTGCTTTCATTTGCTTAAAAACATAAAACAGGAATGCAACAAAACATAACAACAGTACTACTCCATCTATTCTTAATACGGCAGTATTGTCTGTAAAAAAGAAGTTGTTTGCCATCATAAAAAACAGAAGTGCAGCAAAAAAAGAAATTGGTATCTCTTTCCATACTGTAGAAGACTGCACTTTCATTGGATAAATCAGTCCTGCTATACCAAGGGTGATGAAAAGGTTGAAGTTGTTACTACCAAGTATATTGCCTAAGATTATATCTGAGTATCCATTGTATGATGCTAATGAATTAACAACAAGTTCAGGGGCAGAGGTACCAAAGGAAACAATGGTGAGTCCGATAATCAAATCGGATACATTATATTTCTTGGCAAGTGACGATGCACCATCAACTAGCCAATTAGCTCCAAATATTAGTGCAGTGAATCCTGCAATTATCAGTAGTGATAAAATAACCATGTATTATTCTTGTGCTTTGCGTTTTGTCAATTTACTTTACAAAAGTACACAATAATCTTCTTTTATAATAGCATAATCAGGTTATCCTATCAGATTCCCATGTTATTCCATTAGATAAAACTACTAATACGAAAAACATTGTTCATCTTATTTGGATAGAACGACAAATCAGCTTTGTATGGTGATGTGACTGATTATTCATTTTTCAGAATTGTGAATGGTAGTCATAACACAAATCACAAGAGTTATTTAAAAGAGTAGCTACTGCTTTATGGAAATCTTTCATATCGGTTATCTTCTTCGGATGTTGCACTGCGTAATACGCAGCATGTTGTGCAATGTCAGCTTCATAATCAGTTACTGTTTCGGGCTTGAATGCATTACCAATAACACATCTATCAAATAGTGCTTCAAACCAAGTACAAGCTGCTGTGTATCGGCCAAAGGTTTCCTCCAAATGATAACCATCTCTACAAAACCTGTCACCTATAGAGCTGGTGCGTCCATTCTGAATGGCAGTGCCTGCAGGAACAATCATATCAATAGGTGCAAGATATTTTGCACGCCCTACAGCATCCACTATGCTTTTGTACATAGTCATTTGATTGTTACTATAATTTATGAAGCTTTTGTGAGTAGAATCTTCCGAATATGCCCAAGTTTGATGTAAAATATATTTAACGTCAGGATTGGTTGCTCTAGAGTGTACGTAATTAAATAGTAAAGGCAGGGGATTTATATATGTGTGAAATTGTCCCGAATTTGAACTCACTTGTTGAAAGCTAATAAAGTCCCACTCTTCATCTGCCAAGGCATCAGCTATTGATTTATTAGGTGTATTTGTTTTAACTCCTGACACATCTATTTTCCTGTATTGATATGCAGGTTTATCATCTTTCGCATTATTCCAATGCAAATCTAACGAAGCACCACCAATGTAAAGATTCCCGATAATCACTTGAATGTTTGCAGCTTGTGCAAGCTCAAAGAGATAGGTCTCTATTGCATCTTGAGAGAAACTATTGCCAATTGCCAATATTTTGATTGCTCGGTTACTATTTGAATCTTCTGTATAATCATTTTGTGTTGTTGCATATAACGACCCAAAATTAAACAATAGTATTAAAACAAAAAGGTGGTGAAGTCTCATAATAAGATGGATTTTTGACAGTTCTTGGTTGAGTTAGAAAATCAGCTAAGGGTTTGTAATGAAAAAATTGACTGTTTGAAACGAATCTATTTTATTCTTTAACAACTTGAAAGCTCTGCAAATAGCTAGGTATTTAATGAACTTTGAAGCAAGCTAAAGGTCAAAAGAACAACTTTAAAGCCTCAAGTTATTTCTGAACAATCCCCAAACACAAAGTTAAACTTTTTATTCGTAACTAAAAGTAATGGATCACATGCAAAAGTATGTGTTTGCTTTTGCATTTTATTGTCTTCTTTGACGTCACCCATTTTTTTATTGGGACCGTCTCATGAAATTAAAATATTTCATCGGGGC
>CAZUHZ010000108.1:0-7223 GCA_964620895.1 uncultured Dysgonomonadaceae bacterium
AAAAGAATAAAGATACGGTTGCTGTGCAACCAAAGATTCTTTCGTATGCCAACAAGTCTATGTTTGAATATGCTGGAGCAGCGGGAGGGTTTATTGATAGGTATGGATATCCTTTTTGCCGAGGTCGTATATTGCACAAATTGGAAGAAGATAAGGGGCAGTATGACGAGCCGATAGAGATATTTTGGGCATCGGGTGCTTGTTTATGTATGCGCAAAGACGATTATACAAAAGCAGGTGGCTTTGATGCCGACTTTTTTGCACACATGGAAGAGATTGATTTATGCTGGCGACTGCTAGCACGAGGTGGAAAAATATTTTGTTTGCCACAGTCTAAAGTTTATCATGTAGGAGGTGCTTCACTCGATAGCGAAAGCCCACGTAAGGTACATCTCAATTTTCGCAACAACCTATTGATGATATATAAGAATGCTTCTAAGACAAAGCTTGTAGAGGTATTCTTGGTGCGCATAGTGTTGGATGTTGCAGCAGCAGCACATTTTTTAGTGCAAGGAAAGTGGAGACATGCAAAAGCTATAGCTAAGGCATATTCCGATTTTATTAAGATGAAACCAGCGTTTAGGCAGAAACGTACAATTAATTTAGAAAAGACTGTTCAAGCTAACATTCCTCAAGAATATAAGGGTTCTATGCTCTTTGACTTTTATTTTAGAAGGAAAAGAAAATATTCAGAAATAAGAAAATAAGAAGAGCGAGTAGCTGTAAGACTAAACTCTTATCTGTTATGTGTCCTGCTTTCTATTGTTGTTTGGCGTTGATACTTTGGTGTTTATGGTTTTAGTTTTAGCTTACTTTTCACTGTTAACTATTAATTAACCCTCAAAAGTTTAGGTTATAGTGAAAATAATTGTAATTTTGCACAGTTGTTTTGATTGAAATCAATCAGACTATTATACTAACCAATTTTTAAATAAAAACTATTCATTATGGCTTACGTAATAAATGAAGATTGCATCGCATGCGGTACTTGTATTGACGAATGTCCTGTAGATGCTATTTCTGAAGGCGATATCTATGTAATCGATCCAGAAATTTGTACAGACTGTGGTTCATGCGCAGAAGTATGTCCTACCGAAGCGATACATCCAGCATAAGGAGCAATTTTTTCTATAGAAAAAATAGAAAGGTCAGGCAAAGTCTTGACCTTTTTTTTGGAGAGATGTGCCGAAATAATTATCTTTCCGTTTTTTCATTGTCAAACAATATATTTACTTGCAATATTTTAATAACACTATAAACAACTATATGAAACGAAAATTACTACAAGTCACTTTAGACTTAGCAACAGAGATACATGCATTAATAGACAATCTACCCGAAGATAAAAAATCTGAGGAAACTGAACAGGTTAAAACTTTGTCGTTGGCAGTTCAAAGCCATCTTGTAAGAGCACAAACCAGAGAGTCGGAAGAATTATTGGAAGTGTTTAATTCGGCACTAGACTCTATAACTGAATTGGAAGAGAAAATGTTGGAAGCAGTAAAACTTAGAAAGTTGAAGAAGATGGCTATCAATCCTCTTTTGGCAAAAATGAAAGATTTGGAGATTGAGATAAAACAACTTGCTGGTATTAGAATTTAGTTTTTGTTACATCTAAAAAACAGAGCTCTCAGTTTTGTTGAGTATATAGCATTGGCAATATGCTTGAATATTTTCTTTTACAAAACTAGAACAATCAGAATAATTTATAAATAAAAAAAGCCGTTGTTGATGAAACAGCGGTTTTCTTGTTAGTGGTTAATTGATATCGGCTAGCTTGTTAATGTTGCCTCTTCGTAAACATATTCCAATTCTGATTGTTTATATAGGGCTTCTAATAAAAATGAGCAAATATTTACTCGTAAATTAAAGAATATATAAAATGAAAAAACTATATTATTTAGGACTATTGCTGTTAGTTACTTTTCAATTAAAGGCTCAGGTAAGTGATATAAGTCTTAATTTGTCTCCTACAGTAAACTACACATGGTGGGATAGTCAGCTGTTTATAAAAGACGGACCAATGGTTGGTGGTATGATAGGAGTTGGCTTTGGTCGGAATCTTGAATTAAGGGGCATCTATGAGCAGTCGGTCGATTTAAAGAGCACACTCAACAACTTGAATATGCCTAATGGTTTTGCGGATCAGTTCAATTCACGTGGGGTAGATGTTACTCGTTTAGGAGGAGAGTTTAAAGTGAATATTCCAACTGGAAGCTTTCTCGACCCATACATAACATTAGGTACAGGAGTGCAAAAACTAAAATATGATGAAGTTAAACAAGAACAAATTTATCTGAGTGGGGGTTTGGGCACTAAGTTTAATTTGAGCGATAGGGTTACCATAAATTTAGGAGGCAAGCTGCATGCTTTTAATATCGACCCTTCTAGTGTTTTACGAGTAGATGATCCTGAAGGGAGCGATTTTAATAACTGGATTGATGAAAATATTACCAATAATCGTATGATGAACTGGTCACTTAATTTAGGTGTTCAGTTTTATATAGGTGGTAGCAATCCTAATAAACAGACTGCTTTAGACAGAGCGATAGAGAAACACAACAATAAAGGTTTATCGGGTTTGCGTTTTGTGTTTGAACCAGGTGCTGCATATATCAATTTTGATAACTCCACCAATATGCGCGATACTTATTTGCTTGGTGGTGCTTTGGGAGTAGATTTCAATGATTATTTTGGACTTCGTGCCTTTTATTATCAATCTACTGAAGATGAAAAAATTTCTTTAGATTTTGACAACATGGCTATGTACGGTACTGATTTTACGGCAAAGTTGAACGTAGCACGAGGAATAGTTCCATTTATTACTGTAGGTGGTGGATACATGAATGTGTATGGTAGTTATATAGGTGTTGATGAAAATCCATTTGTGATAACCAACTCATCTTATTTTGCAAAAGGAGGAGTGGGTTTAACTATTCCAGTAACGCGATATTTTGAAGTGTTTGGTGCTGCAAATCTTTTATATACAACTAGTAAAGACCCAGAAGAGATAGAGACTACAGAAGATTTGAAAAAGCATACCATGTTTAATGCTGGATTGAAATTCAATGTAGGTAAGGCTATGAAAGATAATAGAGGTTTAGATTCTTATATTGATAGGCGTGTGAGCGATAAAACGATGATGTATGAGCAGCGGATTGCAGAATTGAAAAAAGAACTCGATATAGCTTACCAGCTTAATGACACGAAGAGAGCTACACAAATAATGAACGAGAAGCAACGCTTAGAAACAGAGTATGCTTCATCGATAGGAGCATCAGGGGTGGAGTCTTCTACATCATTAATGCCAGCACCATACACTGTAGCTACTGCTGATACTGCCACTGCCTCAAGTGCTATGGCAACAAGATCAACAGAAGATCAAACTATGATTAGATTAACTCCACAAGAGTTGGAGTCATTGGTAGATAAAGTAGTGCAAGGCGTGGGAGCTCCTGTATTGAAAAAGGAAACTCCTGAAGAACGTTTAGATAGATTAGAGCGTCTTGTGTTGAGCGGAGGTGCTGCACCAAGAGTTGCACAACAGCCTGCAACATCCACTCAAGAGACTGAACTTAGAACAATGTCGGAACCAGAAGTTATCACATCAAGAGCTCAAGAAGAATCTATTTCAAAGAGAGTTGATGAGAGCAACAGAGAGTTGTTGGAAGAGATGAGACGCATCAGCAATAAAATTGAAGAAAATTCTAGAAGAATAGACAACGCATATAGGCAACCACAACAGACAGGCTCTGATAAAACTTTTATTGTTTCTCCAAGTGGAAATCAAACACCATATATAGCACCTCAAATCAGAGGTGGCAGTGTAGCAGCTCCAGGAGCTATGCCTCAAGGCACTTCGCAGGGACAGGGTACTTCATGGGTTATAAATAAAGGTTTGTCTCCATTTCTTGGTCTAAGCTTTGGTGAGAGCTCTTCATTTATTTTTGGAATAAAAGGCAATTATGGGTTTTCTAATTCTAGGTTTGTTTTTGTACCCGACTTGTATTTTGGTATTGGCAATAAAGTTGCTTACGGATTAAATGCAAATGTTACCTATCCATTGTTAGTAAACAATGTGTCGATATTTACACCTTATGTAGGAGTAGGATTGGGAATTAACAAAGCCGACAAATTTAAATTTGGAATCAATATTATTGGAGGTACTTATATAAATGTTGGAAATGGAAGTCTGTTTGTAGAATATACTTCCAGAAAATTCTTTGACAACAATCTTTTCTCGCTAGGTTATAGATTTAACTTCTAGAAAAGACGTTGATAAACAAATTATTATGTTCCAAAAGATTAAAACAGTATTAATTATATCTATTCTGATAATAGGTGCGTTTGGGCTTAATGCTCAAACGGATTCTATTGTTTCCAATATTTCTCCAATCACTACCATATCTAATGAGGTGCAAGGAGAGATTGTGATATCTAAATCTGATTTAATTAATTTTCTTGACAAAATAGCTAAGGCTAGAAAGAATAAAGTTGAATTTGAGTTAGAAAACATCTATCTAAATGATCTTTACGGATCCTACTCGCTAAGTGGATATGGTGCTAACAGTCTAGCATCAAGAGCTATTGCTCCATTAAGTAGTGCCACTCCATTACAGTCGATGTCGCGAGACCAGCTACTAAGAGAAATAGAGGTGCTTAATTCGCGCCTCAATCATATTGCAGGATATGCAGGAGTTGGTAGTTCTACAAGCTTGATAACAATGCCTAGCAATGCCCAAGGTGGAGGTTATTATCCTTACCAAGACCCCTTGGTAAGCGGAATGCCACTTGTGGCTGGTGCAGGCAATGGAGAGTTGAGGTGGAAGATAGACTCGCTCCAACAACAGGTTAGTATGTTGTCTAATCTTGCTATATCTCCCGAAAACCAAGAAGAGATAGGTCGCTTAAACAGAGAAATTGATAAACATCAAGATGCTATTCTTGCAACAACAGCACTCACACCCGAAGCAAGAGAAATTGTAAGAAGCTATGGCACATCGCAAATGCAAGTCTATTTTGCCAATGATGTATCTGACGTTTCCCCTCGTTATTTTGAGGATGTGAAAAGAGCAGCTACTGTTTTAAGAAGAAATCCTTCGTTGGCTGTTGTGCTTAAAGGTTATGCTAGTGTGGCAGGAAGTGCAAGATACAACTACGAGTTATCAATGCGTCGTAATGAAGCAGTGAAACGCATGATGATAGATTATGGCGTGTTTCCCGATCAAATTACATCGGTGTTTTATGGTGAAGATAAAACCTCCTCTGCCAGTGAGGCACGGAGAGTAGATATTAAGTTTATTATAAAGTAAGGTTAGTATAGCTACTTATCCTCTATTGTTCGTTACGATTCATTTAAAGTATAAATATATAAGGTCGGCAATTTAATTGTCGGCCTTTTTTATTATATTGCATTTTTATTATCCATAACAATAGTAATATATGAAACGCCTGCTATCTTTTATCTTCTTCTTCTCAATCTTACTTGTGGGGTCTGCTCAACCAGCATTAGAGCATTTTATAAGCCGTCCTGAACTAAAACATGCATCGGTAGGAGTGAGCGTAAAAGATTTGTCAACAGGCAAAACTATTGTTTCGTACAATGGAGATAAATCATTGACCACAGCCTCCGTTATGAAATTGATCACCACAGCCACAGCATTAGAGCTGTTGGGTCCCGACTATAGGTATGAAACAAAGCTAGCTCTTGATGCTGACAACCCTTCTAAACTGCTTGTGTTAGGCACGGGCGACCCAACACTAGGAACATCTGCATTTGACGAAAATCCATATTCATTTTTAAAGGACTGGTCTCAAAAACTACAACCGAGGCTTAATAAGGTGAATAACTTGAAACTGTATGTTGTGGACAACCTTTTTGGCTACAGTGGTATTTCAGGCGAATGGACTTGGACTAACATGGGCAACTATTATGCAGCAGGCGCTTATGGTGTGAGTGTGTTCGACAATAGCTATCGTCTATTTTTTGATACTACTGATAGAAACAGTACACCAAAGATACTTCGCACCGAACCCGAAATAAAAGGTCTCACTTTTACCAACTATTTAAAAATGAACACCACAGGAGTTGACAATGGGTATATATATGGTGCTCCGTTTTCGTACGAACGTGTTTTGCGAGGCGATATTCCTGTTGGCAGAACAGCATTCAGTATTAAAGGTGATATCCCCGATCCAGGAATGATGTTGGGAGAAGTGTTAACAGCCGAATTAAGTAAAAAAGGAATAAAAATTGCAGAGGTAGAAACTGCACAGTCATACTATGTGGATAATATAGATAGTAGCAATGAGGTAAAAACTCTCAACTATAAAGTGGGTGAACTGCTGCATGTTCACCAGTCACGTCCACTATCCGATATCTTGCGCGAGGTGAATGTTGAAAGCAACAACCACTATGCCGAACACCTAATACGTACAATAGGTCGCACTCAAAACTCCGATATATACAGCGATGCATTGGAGGAGGGAATTAAATATATAAATAAATATTGGAAAGAAAAAGGTGTGGCTACTTCGTCACTATTTCTTCACGATGGTTCTGGTCTGGCTCCTCAAAATGCAGCTAGTGCCAACCTGTTTTCTGATTTACTTTTGTATATGCACAACCAAAGCCACTACTCGAAAGAATTTTATGCTTCACTGCCAACGGCAGGAGGCAATGGTACGCTCAAGTACTTTATGAACAACACAAAATACAATGGAAAAATAAGGGCTAAAAGTGGCAGTATTAATGGTGTACATTGCTATGCAGGTTATCTGATAGATGGTAACAAGAAGTATGTATTTACAATAATGGTCAATAAATTTACAGGCTCCAGAACTACTGTTCGTAAAAGCATTGAGCGATTTATTGAAAGTTTGTAGGTGACTGAAACGGTGTCCAGTAGCTTTTACTCCCCATTCTGGTTCCTAGTAATTTATCATCAGCAACTTATCTCAAAATTAGATTATTCATTTCTTCCCCTCAGCCATCTTTTGGCTTCACCAAGTTGTACATTTTAAATAATGTAATTCAGAAGGCGTGGTTTTTCACAAAAGTCCATAAGTGTAAATAGATGTGTTATTATGTTTGGGAAAAGCCTTGTTTTATATGGATTATATTTATATCTTGTGAGTTGTTAACAATAAAGTTATCTACATGCCCTACGAAGCCACAGGCGTATTAACCCGTATTATTCACGTTTTTAGCTTTGCGTAGATGC
>CAZUHZ010000109.1:0-7189 GCA_964620895.1 uncultured Dysgonomonadaceae bacterium
ATTTCTTTTAGAGGTATTAGTTCATATAACAGTGTAAACAACCTATCTTTTACTGACAGGTCCACCAAAGGGTTGTCAGGGAAATCGTATTGATAGGGTTGTTCAATGAGTGGTGTGAAGTCGTGGGGGAACTCACGTTTTATATATTCAACAAAGTTGCTGTTAAATTCAGCCTTAGTTAATATCTCAATAATCTTAGGTTTCATCAAATTAATACAGTTTTTATTGTCCTATCGCTTTTGCTCTCATGAAGGTATAACAAATTTATTGGTTCATCAAACAAACTCATGATGTGTTGATAGTTAAGCAACAAAGCGCACCCCTTTTTTTTTGAGATACGCTTTGTTTGATTAATTATTCTTTTAGCTCTTTCTTGCGAAGGCTATTTAAACTCACTAAATATAACCTCCTTAAATATCTCACTCACTGTTGGATGTGGAAATACAACTTCTTTCATCTCCTCCAATGTCATCTCTTGCTCTATAGCCATGCATGCACCATAAATCATTTCACTGCTTGGGTTGCCAAACATATGCACACCCAATATTTGACCGTACTTCTCGCCAATCAACACTTTACACAATCCGCTGAAACGTTCGTTTTCGATTGCAAATCGTCCGGCATAAGTAACAGGTAGTTTTGCTACTTTGTAGGCAAGACCTTTCTCTTTGGCTGTCTCTTCTGTTTCGCCTACTCCTGCCACTTCGGGATTGATATAGACTACCCCGGGAATGGCATTGTAGCGCATGACATCGTTTTTGTCTGTTAGGTTATTTACTACCACTTCGCCTTCGCGGCTTGCAGTGTGAGCCAATAAAGAGAAGCCTGTAACATCGCCAGCGGCAAACACATTGGGTACGTTGGTGCGCATCTTTTCATCTACTTTTATACCACCTCTGTCCAACTCTATGTTTAGATTTTCTAATCCTACACCTTTGGTTACTGGTCTGCGTCCCACGCTTAACAGTATTTTTTCGCCTTCAACAGTTTCTGCCTTTCCATCTTTCTCGAAAGTTACTTTGTTTCCGTCAACTTTGGTCACTTTAGCTTCAACATGAAAATCAATTCCTTTTCGTGCAAAATGGCTACGTGTCAGGGCAGCTATTTCACCATCAACTCCACCTAATATTTCGGGGAGCATCTCAATTACTGTTACTTTTGTGCCCAACCCTTGATAGAAACAAGCAAATTCCATCCCAATAACACCTCCACCAATTACAACTAATGATTCGGGACGCTCTTTCATTTCAAGAATCTCGCGATTGGTCAAGATTACATCGCCCGCCTCTTTCAACCCTGGTATAGGTGGCACAGATGCTTCTGAGCCAGTAGATATCAATACGTTTTTGCCTGTATATTGCTCGCTATTGCAGGTCACAACTACCCCTTTGTCGCTACGACTTTCAAGAATTGCTTCGCCCTCAACAACCTCAACATTGTTTGATTTCATTTTCATTTTGACACCGCCAACTAGCTTGCGAACTAATTTGTTTTTTCGCGAAACCATTTTACCATAATCAAAACTCACATTATCGAACAATATTCCAAACTTATCGCCCTCTAATGCTTCTTCATACAATTTAGCACTATAAAGGAGTGCTTTGGTAGGAATGCATCCCTCGTTAAGGCACACACCACCCATTTCTTTTTTTTCAAATAAAACAACTTTCAGTCCTTTGCTACCTGCGCGTTCAGCTGCAACGTATCCGGCAGGACCTCCGCCAATAATCATTAAATCAAACATCTGTTTTTATATTTTATATTATTTGTTTTCTCAATAGAGAATATCCCTGTAAATGCATTAAAAACTAACATTAGTTTTTATATAAATAACAAAGATACATTATTAAATGAAAAAGATGAAACATCTTGAGCCAAGAAAGACAATGAAAAAAATATTTTTGTATGAGTCTAGGGTGAATCATTTTGGATGCTACTGCGCCTTCTCTTTGCTCATTATGACTTGCTCATCTCTTGCTCATTAACAAATAAACAAGTCACTCTGTTCAAAATTAATTGGTTTTTCAATATCAACCCGTATCATTCAAGTAGGCAAGTCTCCAAAATTGCGCCTTGTTCAATATAATTGAAACAACAAACTGGAGGGAGACCATCGGTAGGGATGAGAGTACAATAACCGCATCGTTCGTCGTAGAAATGCTATTCATCTCTCTGTTTTCATTTCTTTTGTCGTAGATTCCACTTTTATGTCACTGTTTTCATTTCCATGGTGGTGTATTTGGAGTTGATGTCATTGTTTTCATTTCCTTGGACGTAGATTCCAGTTTCATGTCATCTCCTTATTTCTACGGCATTAGATTTGAGCTTTATGCCATGGTTGCTAAATCCGATAGGGTGGATTTGAATTATATGCTATGCCTGTGGAATCCTAGAGCGTAGATTTTAGTTTCATGGCATGATTGCAGAATCGTACACGGTGGAATTGAATTTTATGGCATGATTGCTGTTTTCTAGGCGTAGGATTTGATTTCTAATTTTTAAAAGTGGCTTCTGCTTGAAAAGTGCAAACGAAATTGAGGTAAATGTTTCGAATTGAAAGATGGCTGTGTACAAATAAAACAGTAGCAAATTTCTATAAAGGCTGTTTCTTGGTAAACACATTGTTTTGCATGTATAAATAGAGCTATTTGTTTTTGCAGATTGAAAAAGGATAAAATAAAAAACCCACAGATTGTTATAATCAGTGGGTTTTTTATCTCACCTTTTGTTTTAAATAAAACAAAATAAATAAGTGTAAAATTGAATCAATGTTGTGTTATCAATCTATACCAAACGATAAGCCTTAATACTCATCTTCATTAAAGAAAAAGTCTTCCTTAGTTGGATAATCGGGCCATATATCTTCAATTGATTCAAAAACCTCCCCCTCATCTTCTATCTCTTGCAAATTCTCAACCACTTCCATGGGAGCGCCCGAGCGTTGTGCAAAGTCAATAAGTTCATCTTTAGTTGCTGGCCAAGGGGCATCTTCTAATTTAGAAGCTAATTCAAGTGTCCAATACATATTATATCATCCTTTCTTTTCAATATTTTGTTAATTCTTTAATTTCCGCAAATGTAACAATAAAATTCAATATTGCACTATTATTGCTCCCAATACATCTCTTTTCCAGTTTTTTGGCATTCAAAGCGAGCTGTTAAGAAGAAAAAGTCGGATAGTCTGTTTAAGAAAATCAAAATATTATCTTCTATTTCGAACTCATTAGCAACTTTGTATGCATTTCTTTCTGCTCTGCGACAAACAGTGCGACAAATATGTGCTCGCGCTGCAGATTTGCTTCCTCCAGGTATAATGAAGCGGCTTAGCTTGGGCAATTGTGCATCTAACTTATCCATCATTGTTTCTATTGCTTCTATGTCGCTGTCTGTAATTATTAGCGGAGCTTTTGGGTTGAGAGCTTCGGTTTCGGTAGCTAAATAAGAACCCACCACAAATAGTTTGTTTTGAACAAACAGTAAGAAGTCTTTCAACTCAATGTCTGTAACCTCACAAACCAACAGTCCAATAAAGCTGTTCAACTCATCTACAGTGCCGTAGGCTTCCAATCTAATGTGGGTTTTATCTACTCGCTTTCCACCTACTAATGAGGTTTTGCCTTTGTCGCCTGTTTTAGTATAAATAGAGCTTTTTTTCATCTTTGTATAATGTTTTCTTCTTGTTTGTATTCAGATTAAAAACAGAGATCATAGTTTAATTTGGGAAGTCCTGGTTTGAAAAAAACTATACCTATTGCTCCTAAATCGAAACTCATTGTAACTGTTTTTAGTTGTATTGTTTTTTGCCAGACATCTCTGTTTTCTTTCCCTCTGTTTATGTGGTTTACCACAACAAAACCTTCACTCTTGATTGTTTTTTCAATTGTTGCTATCACCTTCTCCTTTTCAGTTGGGTATTGTTTCAAATCCCAAACAATGGCATTGAAACACGTCTCCTTTGTAGGTAACACTTTAGAGAATATAATGTTTTCTAATTTGTGTGCAAGTAACAACTGAGCTTTCTTTGTTTGCTCATCTTCTTGTTCTACACATGTTACCCTAGCTTCCTTTGAATGAGCACATAAGTATAAAGTATTGACTCCAAACCCCGAACCAATTTCAAGTATCTCTGTTGAGTTGAATCTATTGATTAGTCTAAAAAGCAACTCTGCGTATTTTACATTCACCTCTACATCAAGCCCTACTTGGTCTATCATGTTTTTGTTGTCTTGATAGGTATAGTAGCTGTAAGGCGTATAAATAGTATCCATTATTAGCTCGAAAGCAAACTGCGAATGCACACCATACCCAGCCGAATGACGTTTACGCTGAATAAAGCGAAATAATTTATTGTAGCTTTTCACAGACCAAAATTGTTTTCTATTGTTGATTATGCTTTTTGTATTAGTGCTACTGCATAAGCAGTAATACCCTCTTTGCGACCCACAAAGCCCATCTTTTCTGATGTGGTAGCTTTTATGGATATGCAATCGAGTTCTATGTTCAAAATACTGCTCAATGTTTCTTGCATATTCGGAATATGTGGATTCAACTTTGGTTGTTCTGCGCATATCGTAGCATCGATGTTGCCAATTGAGTATCCTTTACTTTGAAGTAGTTGTTCTGTTTTATGGAGCAGTATTTTGCTGTCAATGTTGTGATAAGCATCATCGGTGTCGGGAAAGTTGTGCCCAATGTCTCTTAAGTTGGCTGCACCAAGCAATGCATCGCAAATAGCATGAATGAGCACATCGGCATCGGAGTGCCCTGCCAATCCTTGCAGGTGCTCAATCTTAACTCCACCAATCCATAGTTCTCTGCCTTTTTGGAAGCGGTGCATGTCGTATCCAAACCCTACTCTTATATTCATAATGTATGATGCTTTATTTAGTTATAAACTATATGAATGGTTATAATGTTCACTCGTTTTATTTGAGTTGGGGTGCTCTCTTTTGTTGTTTATCTGATATTGAAATCTAGCAACTTCTTGTTTTCTATATAACCTTCTAGGTGGTCGCCTATCTTGACGGGTCCAACACCAGCAGGAGTGCCTGTGAAAATAAGATCGCCTATCTTTAATGTGAAAAACTGACTCACATAAGCAATTATTTTATCTACAGAATATATCATGAAGCCTGTATTGCCTTGTTGCACGGTTTTTGAATTGATAGCGAGATGAAAGTTTATATCTTGAATGCTTTGAAACTCCTGCTTCGCTATAAAGCTACCTATAGCAGCCGATCCATCGAAGCCTTTGGCTATTTCCCAAGGGTGTCCCTTTTCTTTTAGGTTTCTCTGCAGGTCGCGTGCAGTGAAATCGATACCTACTGTCAATTCGTCGTAATAGCGATGTGCAAACTTCTCGTCAATATGTTTGCCAAGGCGATTGATCTTTACAACCATCTCTGTTTCGTAGTGAATTTCGTTAGAGAAATCTGGTATAAAGAAAGGCTTACCATCTTTGAGCTGCGCCGATTCGGGTTTCATGAAAATAACAGGTTCGCTAGGTTGGAAACTGTTCTTCATTTCCATGTTGTGTGACTCGTAGTTAAGCCCTACTGCTAATATCTTCATTATAGAGTGTGTTTTAGTAGAAAAAAGTATTACTTTTTATTGTTGCTAGCGTTCACCGATAGACGATTGAACATTACTGCTAAGTGTGCATAAAGTGATGTGTTTTGCAGTACAATGTGCTCGGGAACTCTAATTCTGAAAGGAGTGAAATTCCATATTGCACGAACACCGTTTTTTATTGCAAACTCTGCAACGTCTTGAGCTTTATCTGGTGGAACTGTGAGAATAGCAATGTCTGCATTGATTTTTTTGTTGTGTTTGGCAAAATCTTCGATGTTATAGACAGGTATGTTGTTAATTTTTGCGCCAATAACATTATCGCTTACATCAAACCCTGCAAATATTTTCAACCCAAACTGCTCTAGCCCTGAATCGCCCAACAATGCTCCACCTAAGCTACCAACACCTAGCACTACAGCTTTGTGCTGTGAAGTAAATCCCAAAAACTGCTCTAACACATCTATTAAGACAGATATTTCGTACCCGACCCGAGTTTTGCCCGAAACTTTCACGTAAGATAAGTCTTTTGCTATTTGCGTGGAAGAAACATTTATCTTTTTTGCTATTTGTGTGGAAGAAACATGTGTTTCACCTTTTTTCTTTAGCAACTTGATGTATGACAAATACCACGGTAATCTTCTTAACGCAGGTTCAGGTACATTCCAGTTTGGTATAGAAGAATTGAGCATAATAAGATTTTTTTGAAATTTAGATCCTTATAATAGTTGCAAAGTTATTGATTTTTATCGATTTTGATTCTATTAAAAGAAATATTTCTTTAATTGAATAACTGTTGGTGTAGAAGAAGAAGTGAAGCTGTGTTTATAAACATAGTCTTTCAGAATGAGTATTACTTGAAATTAAAATTGATTTTTTATCTTTGCTACATGAACAACACTTTTAATAATAAAAAAGAGAGACATCCGTTGAAGCCATTCATTTCGCCAAATGTGAAAGCAATGATGATTGGAAGTTTTCCTCCAGCTCGTTCAAAATGGAATATGGAGTTTTATTACCCAAACTTTCAAAACGATATGTGGCGCATATTTGGGCTAGCATTCTTTGACAACAAAGACTACTTTTTGGTAGATGATAAAAGTTCTTTTGATGTGAATCTATTGAAATCGTCCCTTACTAATAAAGGAATTGGCATTGGAGATATGGGACAAGAGATAATACGACTTAAAAACAATGCTTCTGACAAGTTTCTGCAAATTATAGAGCCTTTAAATGTTTCGGAACTTCTCCCACACATCCCTTTATGCCATACTTTTATAACGGCTGGCGACAAAGCAACAGAAGCACTTAGGCTTCATTTTTCGGATAAAATAAAACATCCTCGAAGTGGAGAATCTGTATCATTTGACTACAACGAACGTGAATTTAGATTATATCGCGTGCCTTCGTCATCGCGGGCCTATCCAATGGCACTGGATAAGAAAGCTGAAATATATAAGCAATGCTTTAAAGATATAGGATTGCTGTGATGAAAGCAATGTTGTTATCTTTTCTTGCAAAAACTTTTACATCATTATCCCTATATCGTTAATAGGATTGAGCTTCAATATTTTTTGCCCTTTGATAAGTGAGGGTAGCTTTTCACCCACAATACTCTTAA
>CAZUHZ010000110.1:0-7156 GCA_964620895.1 uncultured Dysgonomonadaceae bacterium
GTTTAATTCGATGACACCACCTAAGAATGGTGAGCCGCACGAGAGAAACAGCTTTATTGTAGCAATGGACGACCAAAGTGAAAGCCTAGCCTATCCCGAAGAGGTGAAACTAACCATTCGACAAGAGTTGCAAGAAGATTATCTTGCTGCTGCCAAGTATATAAATGTGAGCGGTGCAGACTGCTGCATATTGCAACACGAATTTGGTATTTTTGGTGGACAAGATGGCATCTATATTCTACCCTTGCTACATGAATTAGAGATACCTCTAATAGTGACGCTTCATACTGTAATGCAAACTCCGTCAAACAATCAGAAAGAGGTGCTGCAAACAATATGTCGTATGGCAAACCGTGTTGTAGTGATGAGCTACAAGGCAATAGAGATGCTTGTTGATATTTACGAAATACCCCGCAGTAAAATTGCCTATATAGAACATGGAGTTCCAGAAATAAATTACGTTCAAGAAAAGGTGAAAAAAGAGTTTAAACTCGAAGACAAAAAAGTGATGCTCACTTTTGGATTCGTTGGCAGAAACAAAGGTATAGAAACTGCTATAAAAGCAATGCCCAAGGTTGTTGAGAAACACCCCGATGTTGTCTATATTGTTTTAGGTAAAACACACCCCAATGTAATAAAACATGTTGGCGAAGAGTATCGATTGTCCCTAATACAGTTAATCGAAGACTTGAGTTTAGAAAAAAATGTGTTGCTAATCAATGAGTTTGCCACACAAAAGGAGCTCTTTAAATATTTATACGCATCCGACATATATATAACTCCTTATTTAAATGAGGCTCAAATAACTAGTGGCACACTTTCGTATGCTGTGGGTACAGGATCGGCAGTTGTTTCTACACCTTATTGGCATGCCACAGAGCTGCTGAGCGAGGGTAGGGGTGTTTTGTTCGATTTTGGGAATATTGAACAGTTGTCCGATACACTGATAGACTTGCTTGACAACCCTGAAAAAAGATTGGAAATAAGAAGCAAAGCACGCGCGCATGGTCATAAAATTACTTGGCCCAAGATTGGCGGAATTTACAACGATGTTGTTCAAAACGTAGTGGATGAAAAAATAAAAATTGAAAAGAAAGAGGTTGCACCTTTTGATATTTCTCTTTTGCCAGAGTTTTCAATGAAACAGATTAAAAGACTTACAGATGACACTGGCATCATACAACATGCAATATTTGGCATCCCCAATTTGAAAGAGGGGTATTGCTTGTGCGATAACTCTCGTGCCCTATTGCTTGCACTGATGGCGTATAGAATTAAAAAAGACCAAGCATCGCTCAAGCTTATTCCTATCTATTTGAGCTACATTCACTATATGCAAAACGATGATGGCAATTTCAGAAATTTCTTAAGCTTTAGCAGAGAGTATTTAGATGAAGTGGGCTCAGAAGATTCTTTTGGTCGCACCATTTGGGCTGTTGGCTACCTGCTCAATCATCCACCCAACAACTCATACCGTCAAATAGGTCAACTTATATTTGACAGAGCCAAACCTCATTTCGACAACCTTCAATCCATCAGAAGTATTGCCAACACTATCATTGGCATTAGCTACTATTTAAAAAGCAACATGTCAGACGATGCAATGATTGAAAAGCTTAGAGAGCTCTCCTACAAACTAATCGATCATTACAACATCAACAACCACGATGGTTGGCACTGGTACGAAGCCCTGTTGGCTTACGACAATGCCATTCTACCGCTTGCCATGCTACACGCCACAAGCATATTGAACGACGATAAAATAAAAAAAGTTGCTTTCGAGTCGATGAACTTTCTGGTTAAGCATACAATGAGGGATGGCTACCTATCTATTATAGGCAATGAAGAGTGGTTTATGAAAGATGAAGAACGCTCTGTATATGCACAGCAACCAGTCGATGCAATGGGTATGGTACTGATGCTAAGAGAAGCATACAATATAACAGGAGACAAAACACACCTTACCAAACTATTTAAATCTTTTAAATGGTTTCTGGGTGACAATGATTTGCGAATAAGTCTTTACAATCACGACACACATGGTTGTGGCGACGGAATAGAGAGCTACGGTATAAACCAAAATCAAGGAGCAGAAAGCACAATTGCTTATTTAGTTTCATATTTAAGTGTATTGCAAGCTCACGAAGATTATTATAGAAAAGAAAAACGAAAACTTAAACAAGAAAAAGAAGATGATAAAACGATATTCAGGTAATCCAATACTAACCAAAGATGATATACCCTATCCTGTAGCCACTGTGCACAATGCAGGAATGATTAAACACAACGATGAGTACATCATGCTTTTCCGCTCTCACAAGCTAAATGGCAGAAGCATCATTGGCAAAGCAGTTAGTAGCGATGGGTATAACTTTAAAGTAGCCCCAGCACCATTTATAACACCAGCTACCGAAGGAGTTTTCAAAGAGTATGAAGCATTTGGGGTTGAAGACCCTCGAATTTCGTATATCGACGGTGAGTATCTTATCACTTATAGTGCCTATTCGCAACATGGTGTGAGAATAGGGTTGGCAAAAACAAAAGACTTCAAAACAGTTGAAAGATTCTCACTCATCACCGAAGCCGACTATCGTAACGTAGTTATCTTCCCAGAAAAATTTAATGGGCTTTATGCACGATTAGACCGCCCACACTCCGAGATATCACCTTGGGCTATTTGGATTTCATACTCGCCCGATTTAAGATACTGGGGCGATAGCAAGTTGATAATGAATCCTGTGAAGTATCACTGGGACGAAATGAAGATTGGTCCTGGAGCAACACCCATCAAAACATCGCGGGGGTGGCTCAACATTTACCACGGAGTGTTTCCCACTATGGCGGGGAGTGTATATCGCCTTGGTGTGGCACTACACGACTTGCACAACCCTGCAAAAATAATTGCAGTAGGCGACGAGTGGATTCTTCAACCCGAAGAGACTTACGAAATAACGGGCTATGTGCCCAATGTGGTATTTACCTGCGGTGCAATACCCGAACCAGATGGAAGCGTAAAAATTTATTGGGGAGGTGCCGACACAGTCATGTGTGTGGGTACAGCCAACATAGAAGAACTGGTAGATCACTGTCTTGATAATAGCAGAAAAGCGCTATAAAGAGACACCTATTACAGAATAAATTATTATCTTACAACCATTAATATTTACATGCAGCTGGTGCGAGTTTTTTTCAACTCCTATTTGTAGCACCCAAAATGCGCTGGCGCGAGTTTGCAACTCGTGCCTTCTGCAAGCACGAGTGTATATATGAATGAAATAAAACCCTATTTATAATGAAAGTCGCAATTTTAGCGCCTATAGCGTGGCGAACTCCGCCTTTAAAGTACGGACCTTGGGAACAAGTTACATCAAACATTGCCGAAGGATTGGTAAAAAAAGGATTAGATGTAACCCTCTTT
The DNA here is from genome assembly GCA_964620895.1 of uncultured Dysgonomonadaceae bacterium. Classification (GTDB taxonomy): domain Bacteria; phylum Bacteroidota; class Bacteroidia; order Bacteroidales; family Dysgonomonadaceae; genus UBA2632. The sequence continues at coordinate 3,419 of CAZUHZ010000110.1, forward strand.
GCTACAGGCAACTCACATACAGCAGGAACGCTGGAGTATGTTTCAGAAACTGCTTATGCCGAAGACAGCTCCATCGACCCAAAAGTGTGGGAGTGCTTGCACATTAGCCAAGTTATGGAGAGAGCATCGGAGTTTGACATTATTCACAACAATTTCGATTTCCTTCCACTCACCTACACTCGATTGATTGACACTCCCATGGTAACAACCATTCATGGATTTTCGTCTCAACAAATACTTCCCGTATATAAAAAATACAATAGCAACAATCACTATGTTTCCATCAGCGATTCGGACAGAAGTGCTGAGCTCCACTACATTGCTACCGTTTACAACGGCATAGATAGCACAGACTTTACCTTCAACGAAAAGCCGAAAGACTACCTTTTGTTTTTTGGCAGAATACATCCTCATAAAGGCACATACGAATCTATTCAAATAGCAAAAAAGGCAAACAAAAAATTAATTATTTCGGGATTGATTCAAGACGAAGCCTATTTCAACGAGAAGGTAAAACCTTATATCAACAACGACGACATTGTGTATGTTGGCAATTCTGGACCAAAGGAAAGAGACAAGCTTTTGGGTGGAGCACTGGCACTGCTACACCCCATCAGCTTCGACGAGCCATTTGGGCTGAGTGTTGCCGAGGCAATGTTTTGCGGAACGCCCGTTGTGGCTTTCAACAGAGGCTCGATGCCCGAACTGATTGAAGACAACAAAACTGGATTTCTTGTAAATAGCATCGATGGTGCATCCGAAACTATAAAAACGATAAGCTCTATCGACAGAAAATATTGCCGCCAGTGGGCTATGTCAAACTTCAGCCTCGAAAAAATGACCGAAGGCTACTTAAACACCTATAAACAAATTATACAAACCAATAAATAAGAAATATAAAATGATTACAGTTTCATTAAACACAAAACAGATTGTGAAGAGAAAAAGGATGAAGATTACAGGCGATACATCACGCGTGATTACTCTCCCACATATTCCTAGCAAAATTTCTCGTATAAGTAATATCATAAAAGAAGTTCTAAAGCTTTCGGCAGACGAAGCCGAACAGCAATTGGAAGAAACCTTACTCCTTTTTGCTGATAGGCATAGAGACCTCGAAGAGCTACTGATGAGACACTATGACAGAGTGTCGGAGTATGTTATCAAAAAAGAGACCATCAGTAAAACGCAAAAACTGCTAATAGGAGCGTTCTTCACCATGGAGTATTCTATTGAGTCGGCTGCACTTTTCAATCCATCCATTGTGCCTCACCCCGACCAAAGTTTGCTACCCAAAGGAAGCATGAGGTTTATTATGAGCCTTAGAGCAACGGGCGAGGGACACATTTCTTCCATTGTCTTCAGAAGTGGAATATTAAACAAAAAACTCGCTTTCAATTTCGATAGCGTTTCGGAGTATGTCGAAACTCCCAAAATGGTTTTCGATCCTACTTACAACAACAATCTGTTTCAGTTGAAACTAAAAGACTTGAATGCATGGAACGAAACTAGCGAAAAGATATTGACTAGCTTGCCCGATAATTTCACCCATCAAGAACTAAGAGAGAGCATTAGAGCTATTTTTTTAGACACCAACTTTTCTGCCGATAGCTGGACCACCACCACCATTCATTGGTTGGCTGACTCTAACTATAGAATAAGATTCGACGACGAGACTGCCCTCTCTGAGCGTGTAATATATCCCATATCGGCAAACGAAAGTAAAGGAATTGAAGATGCACGCTTTGTGAAATTTACACACGACAACGGAAAGGTAATGTATTATGCCACCTACACTGCATATAACGGACGCAGAGTTTTGTCGCAAATGATAGAAACACATGATTTTCAGACTTTCAATATGATTACGCTTAACGGAAAAGGGGTTAGAAACAAAGGAATGGCACTTTTCCCTCGTAAAGTAAATGGCAAATATGCCATGTTGTCTCGTCAAGATGGTGAGAACAATTATGTCATATTTTCAGACGACTTGCACTTCTGGGGCGATGGTACACTTATTCAAAAACCCGAACAGCCTTGGGAGTTTGTTCAAATTGGCAATTGTGGTTCGCCTATCGAAACAGATAAAGGTTGGATAGTGATGACACACGGTGTAGGAAATATGCGCCAATACTCTATCGGGGTGATATTGCTAGACTTGGAAGATCCCACAAAAGTAATTGCAAAACTGGAAGAACCCCTCATGACAGCCAACGATGAAGAGCGCGAAGGCTATGTGCCCAATGTTATCTACTCTTGTGGCAGCATGTTGGTCGATGACAAGCTGATTATCCCTTACGCCATGTCTGATGTTGCATCGCGCATAGCAATAGTAGATGTGAATGATCTGTTTGCTAGAATGAAGTTTGTAGATGAATAAACCTGTTTGTGTAAGCGCAACTTATATCTTAATTTACTTATGAATCAATTGCTTAATAAATATATTTTAGCTCTTTTATTATTTTTCACCTTTATGTTTTCATCAGCACAAAATTTTGAACACAAAATCATACCCCTCGAAGGAGATGCCAGTTTGGAGAAACTAACCCTCACGGCTGCCAACAAAAAACTGGTGTTGCTAGGCGAAGCAAGCCATGGCACACACGAGTATTACCTTTGGCGCGACAAAATAAGCAGACAATTGATATCCAATCACGATTTCAGCTTTATTGCCGTCGAAGGCGATTTTGCCAGCCTGTATCACCTCAATAACTACGTGAAAAACCTAGAAGGAGCCGCCAACTCTGCACGAGAAGTTTTGCTAAAGTTTGAAAGGTGGCCCACTTGGATGTGGTCAAACCACGAGGTTGTGGCATTGGCAGAGTGGTTGCGTAGTCACAATGACACATTGCCACAAGACAAAAAAGTAGGCTTCTACGGCATGGATGTGTATGGTGAGTGGGATTCCAAAAAAGTAGTGCTCGATCTTCTGAAAACAACCAACCGCTTGGCTTACCAATACGTAAAAGAGCAATACAACTGCTTCAACCCTCACAAGGGCGACAGTTGGGAGTATGCCCATGCAGTGTCGGCTGGTAAAGAGAGTTGTGCAGAAGCAACCAAAAATGTTGTAACATATATAAGAGACAATCGCAACAAGTTTTCACAACTTACCGACGACACCTATTTCTATCTACTTCAAAACAGCATCATAGTGCACAATGCCGAAGAGTTTTACAGAGAGAGCGTAGCCTCAATAGGGCAAGTTTCGTGGAACACTCGTGTGCATCACATGCACGACACTGTCAACGACCTACTGAAGCTCTATGGCGATGATTCAAAAGGAATAGTGTGGGCGCACAACACCCATATTGGCGATGCTACCTACACAAGCATGCAAGCCACTGGCGAAACAAACATTGGGCAGCTTAGCCGAGCCACATGGGGCATCGACAATGTTTTCTTAATTGGTTTCACCACCAACAAGGGCAAAGTATTGGCAGCCTCAAGCTGGGGTGCACCCATGAAGAAGATGACCATTCCGCCTGCCCTTGCCAATAGCATAGAGCATAGATTGAATGAAATAGATGAGGACAGCTTTTATATTATTTTTGATGACGAAGATAGAAAAAAAGAAAATCTAAAAGCGATGGGCAATAGGGCAGTGGGGGTGGTTTACAATCCAAGGTGCGATGACAGGCAGTTTGAACCCACCATAGTTCCGTGGCGATACGATGCTTTGTTCTTCTTTAAGAAGACGGAGGCACTGAAGGTTTTATAATTGATAATGCGGAATTC
>CAZUHZ010000111.1:0-6987 GCA_964620895.1 uncultured Dysgonomonadaceae bacterium
AACATCCCGTTGACTGAAGTCAACGGAAATACATACAATGCTATTAGTCAGATGTTTAACTCTTATCGTTATGAAATTGAGTAAAAATCCCGCAAGGGATGACATTATTATAGTAATCCAACATTTTAAGAGCTACCCAAACCCCACGAGGGGTGGCATTATAAATAAAGTTTTGTGTAATGCGCTATATGGTGAGGATAAATAAGCCACACGCACTGCCCCTCATTACAACAATCTTGTTACACCTTGCGGTTTAGGTGCTTTGACTACTAACACTCTAGCCAATTTTGTGGAATTGTTGCTTATATAATGTACAATGTCTTTGGGACTTTCCACAAGTGAATCTACCTCCACTATTTGTTTTTCTTCGCCTATATGCACAGTAGGTGTACCTTCAAGAATGTAAAAGAACACATCTACTGGGGTGATGTGTGGCTTAAGAGTTTCTCCAGGTTGAAGTGTAATATGCACGGCTTGTGCATTATCGTTGTCGTAAAGCAAACGTGTATCCACTTTGTGTGGCGTATCTTTAATGCTAGTTTCAGTTACTTTTATTATCTTCATTGCTTTAATTTTTGAGTGCTGTTAATAATCTTTCTTAATCTTGTAACAGAATGAAACTATAATTGTTCGCTCTCTATTTTCGTGTCATTAAACTGAACCAATGTCATAAAACAACACCAATTATTTAAGAGATTATACGCATGAATATTTTATAATGTATTTGATGACAAGCAACTTCACGTAGTCAAGATTATCCATCCACCAACTTGGCTTTTCTACTCCTCAAAATCACTAGGAAAATTGACAGGAAACAACACCTCACCACCTCGAAGACGGATATGAGTTGAAAATCCTTCTTTACCCTCCTCAAGATTGATAACACGACACCCATTTAAACCTAAATTGTTGTACACTGTATTGCCACCGCTAAATCTACCATAAGCCAGAGCAATACCCATATAATTTCCAATGTAATCATTGTCGTGATCATGCCCTACAAAAACTCCGCTTACATCTCCTGATTCTATCATTGCTGCAAACATTCCTGTATTAATTTTGCCATTGCACTCCTGTTCGTTGTAATGACCAATAAGTTTATCTTTATTAGCCGACATAAGAGGATATTCGGCCAAAGGAATATGGAAAAACGCTAATGCGTTGTATGGGTTTCCACCATTTTGTGCAGTATAAGCTTTGCTCTGTGCTCTGTACCAATTAACTTGTCCATTAGAGAGCCAATCGTATGACCAACCTACACCAGGATAGGAATCTTTGTACGAACCAGAATCAAAGAAATATAGAAGATTAGAGATTTTATCTTTGTCATCAGATGATCGGATTTCTAAAATATAGTTGCCTACACCTTTCAAATCTTTATTACCATGCTGTGCCAAGCAAAATGGCTTGGTTACTAAATAGTCCATCAGTTGAGTACGATTCCAATCATGCTCATCGTCATGATTACCATTGACATAAGCCCACGGGATATTTCTTTTTATCACAGGCTCTAATACATTGTCAAAGCACTCCTTTGTAGTTGCTCCCCATGCGATGTCTCCTGTTAAGACAACTAAATCTGGCTTCTCAATATCAAGCACCTCATTAATCATCATGATAGCCGTATCTGACTCAGCAACATTAGGTTTATAATGTACATCAGTAAATTGCACGATTTTAAAACTACTACCCGATTCAAATTTTAAATCTTGTGCTTGTGAAATACCGAATAGAAACATCAGCACAAATGTAATTAAATAAGATTTTCTCATGACTCAATTTATTTAAAAAGAATTATTTTACAGTTTTACATTCATCTAATAGCTACACTATGTCGTGATAATAGTTTTCCACATTATTTATAAGCTATTGCTAGAATATAAAGCAGGGGTTAAGACAACCAATGAATATATTGATGCCTGTTTTATTACAAACATCCGTTTTATTAATTTGTTCACACATATACATGCATATCTACTTATCTTATGGGTGACTGCTGTAGATGCAAACTCCTTGATAAAACGAATTGTATATTTAGCGGACAAATCGTCTAAGACACGCTTATCTCACAAACTCCAACACCTGCCCACTTGGTTCACCCACAACTTCTCCATTATCAAAAACAACTTTTCCATTCAAAATAGTTGTTTGAATGCTAGATGAAAGAGTTTCTCCTTCAAAAGGAGACCAACCGCATTTGTAGAGTATATTGTTGGAAGATATTGTGTAGGGTTTGTTGGGATTTACTAATACCAAATCGGCAAAATATCCTTCACGGATAAATCCTCGCTCTTTGACACCAAACAGAGTGGCAGGGGCATGACACATTTTTTCTACCACTTGCTCTTTACTCAAGACGTTTTGCGACACAAGCTCCATCATCATTTGCAATGAGTGTTGTACAAGTGGTCCTCCCGAAGCAGCAGAGAGTGCCCCACCCTCTTTCTCGCTTAAAGTATGAGGTGCATGATCCGTGGCCACTACATCTAGCTTGCCTGAAAGCAAAGCTTGTCGCAATGCATCTCTATCGCTCTTGGTCTTAATGGCAGGATTCCATTTGATGTGTGTGCCCAAACGGTCGTAATCGTCACTGGTAAACCAAAGATGATGTACACAAACTTCTCCAGTAATCTTTTTCTCTAAAAGAGGTTTTGCATCAAAAAGGCGCATCTCCTTTGCTGTAGATAAATGCAATACATGCAAACGAGAACCATACTTATCGGCTAGCTCTATTGCCTCAGCCGACGATTGATAACAGGCTTCTGCACTACGAATGAGTGGATGAAATTTTACTGGAATATCGTCGCCAAACTTTCTGCGATATATCTCTATATTGTTGCGAATAATAGACTCTTTCTCACAGTGGGTGGCAATGAGCATGCCTATTTCTGCAAATATTGCTTGCAATGTTTTCTTATCATCTACCAACATATTGCCAGTAGATGCACCCATAAATACTTTTATTCCACACAGATGTTTAGAGTCGGCTCTTTTAAGTTCAGCTAAGTTGTCGTTGGTTGCACCTAAATAAAAGGCATAGTTTGCAAAAGATTTATCTTGTGCATACTCATTCTTTCTCTTCCATGCATCAATAGTAATGGTTTGTGGGTTGGTGTTGGGCATCTCCATATATGAAGTAACCCCACCAGCTATGGCAGCACGGCTTTCTGATTGGATAGTACCCTTGTGTGCAAGACCTGGCTCACGAAAATGAACTTGATCGTCAATCACTCCTGGCATCAAGTAGAGGTGGTTGGCTTCAATTACTTGAGCTCTATTGCATATCTCTTCAGGAACTACACCACTGTATATGGTATCTATTCTATCGTTTCTAACAAGAACAGATCCTTTAGTAGATATACCCTCATTAATAATAGTAGCATTGCGTATAAGTAGCATGACAAAAAATGGATTAAATCTGTAAAGAGTTAATAGATTGGCTGACTAATAAGTAAAAAAAAGATAGTCTCTACTAAGAGTTCAGTTTAGGATAAGGTTCTTTTCTAGGCTTAATTTGCCCTGTAATCTTTTTCCACCTTAAATGCATAACACCAAAAAAAGCTTCACCAAAAATACCAGAGCTCATTTTGGATGTACCATGCTGACGATTAACAAATACAACATTCACCTCTTTAATCTTAAAACCTAATACGTGTGCTTTGTATTTCATCTCTATCTGAAAGGCGTAGCCTTTAAATTGAATATTATCGAGGTCGATGGTTTCAAGCACCTTGCGTCTATAACACTTAAAGCCAGCTGTGCTGTCATGAACTTTGAGGCGAGTAATAAAGCGCACATACTTAGAAGCAAAGTACGACATCAACACCCGACCCATTGGCCAATTGACGACATTCACCCCCTTACAATAACGAGAACCAATAGCTACATCATACCCCTCTGTGCTACATGCATCATAAAGTCGAGGAAGATCATCGGGATTGTGCGAAAAATCGGCGTCCATCTCAAACACATATCCATAATTGCGTGCTAATGCCCATTTAAAGCCATGTATATAGGCAGTTCCTAAGCCAAGTTTGCCAGTTCTCTCTTCAATAAAGAGCTGAAAGGGAAACTCTTTCATCAGTTCACGCACAATACTTGCTGTTCCATCGGGAGATGCATCATCAACTATGAGAATATGAAACTTTTTGGGTAACGAAAAAACGGTACGAATAATGTTCTCTATATTCTCCTTCTCATTATACGTTGGAATGATTACAATACTATCTGTCATACTTTTTTATATATTAGTCAGCAAATTTACAATATTAAAAAGAAAGAAAAAAGCATTTGCCAATGTAACTGCTAATATAGTATTTATCCAGTGTTCACACTTAATGGAATAACCTCATAAAAAAAGCCTGATAAGTTTTAATTTTATCAGACCTTTTACTTATTACTAAAAAAAAATCCTGTTACTTTATATGCAAACTCTCAAATTCAGAACATCAGTTGTTTACAAAAATACAGACTATTGATTTATTTTTTAAATGCCGAAGATGCTTTGTTGTAGCTATCTCTCCAAGCTTTGTTTACTCTTTCTAGAAATTCGCTAAAACTTTCTTTTACTACATCCCATCTACTTTCCGTAATACCTTCATAATCCTCCAGTTTTTTAGTCAAATCAAGTTTAATCTCTTTCAGCCTTTCTATTTTTTTGTTATATTCATCTTTCATATCGTCCGAAACATCATTGGCTTTTTTTTCCAACTCGGCAATATGATTAATTACTTCATCTAAAACTGAATGTGCTTTTTGTCTAAAATCTTCTTTTTTCATATGATATCGTTTTATATAATTAATCTCTTTATTATAAACGTTTGTTTCATGAATTTAGTTCAAATCATAAAAATGATATATTAAGAAGATAAAGTTAAAAGGTTTATTTTTACTGAGCAAACATTTTTCTATCTTTGCAGTTGTAAAAACAATAGATTGATTTTTTTATGTTGAATATTATAATTTTTGGTGCTCCTGGGTCAGGAAAAGGTACACAAAGTCAAAAAATAGTAGATAAATATAACTTAACGCATATTTCCACGGGTGAAATACTTCGTAATGAAATAGCCAAACAGACCGAATTGGGTAAACTTGCTGAAAAACATATATCAGAAGGGCTATTTGTTCCCGACGATGTCGTAATTAATATGCTAAATGAGTTTTTTGCAGAAAATCCTGATAGCCTCGGTTATATTTTCGATGGTTTCCCTCGTACATTAAAACAAGGCGAGGTGATGGATGACATGCTAGAGGCAAAAAACGATAAAATAGAAGTTGCCTTGTGGTTAGAAGTAGATGATGAGGAGCTTGTAGAACGATTGTTGAAGCGCGGAAAAGAGTTGGGTAGAGATGACGATACGCTTGATACAATCAAGACAAGATTGAAGGTATATTACAAAAAAACCGAACCATTAAAAGAGTTTTATTTAAAACAAGGTAAGTTGGTGGAAATAGATGGTACGGGAACCGTTGACGATATTTTTTCTAGAATAGAAAAAGTTGTTGACAATCTAAGCAACTAAACGCCGAGAGAACAGATTCTGCTTCGGAATTGTGCAGAATTATCAAACCCTTACCAATTCCACGAAGGACAAACAATATGGCTGAAACTAATTTTGTAGATTATATAAAAATCTATTGTCGCTCTGGCAAGGGAGGACGAGGCTCTTCTCATTTTCGTCGCGAAAAGTACATCCCTAAAGGAGGTCCTGATGGGGGTGATGGGGGTGATGGTGGCAGCATAATATTGCGTGGGAATAGAAATTACTGGACTTTGCTACATCTTCGCTACGAAAGGCACATAAGAGCCGAGCATGGCGGGGCAGGTTCAGGCAAAAAATCATCTGGCAAAAAAGGAGAAGATAAAATTATAGAAGTACCTTGTGGTACTGTAGTATATGATGCCGTGACAGGTGAGTATATTTGTGATATAACTAATCATGGCGAAGAGTTTATTTTGATGAAAGGTGGTAGAGGAGGATTGGGTAACACTCGATTCAAAACTTCTACCAATCAAGCTCCACGTTATGCTCAACCAGGAGAACCATTTGAAGAAAATTGGATTGTATTAGAGCTAAAACTGCTAGCCGATGTGGGTTTAGTAGGTTTCCCAAATGCAGGTAAATCTACCCTTCTATCAGTAGTGTCGGCAGCTAAGCCCAAAATAGACAACTATCCATTTACTACCCTTGCACCAAACTTAGGAATAGTCGATTACCATGACCACAAATCATTTGTAATGGCAGATATTCCAGGAATTATTGAAGGCGCAAGCGAAGGCAAAGGTTTAGGTATTCGTTTTTTGCGACATATTGAGCGTAATTCATTGTTGCTTTTTGTAATCCCTGCAGATACTGATGATATTAAGACTGAATACAACATCCTACTCAATGAATTGACACAATACAATCCAGAGTTAGCTGATAAGCAACGAGTGCTAGCGATATCCAAAACAGATTTACTCGATGACGAGCTGAAAGAAGCAATTTCAAAAGATTTGCCAAACATACCTTATGTGTTTATTTCTGCAGTAACTAACTCGGGACTCTCTGAATTAAAGGATATGCTTTGGAAAGAGCTAAACAGTGAAGAAGCTATACAACCCAAAGAGGAGAAGAGAGAAAAAGATTCACTTGTTCATCGCGATATTGATATAAAGTCGGCTCCTATTGATGATGATGACTCAAACGAAGATGAACTTGATTCTGATACAGACAATGAAGGTTACTCCTATTATGATGAGTAAGCTTTAACTCTTCAACCCATATTAGGTAGTCTTTGCCAGAAAACGGCAAAATTGCATTTCGACAAACTCAATGTACCACGTTACTCTCGTTTTTGAAACAGTTACAAGCAACCCTTGTGCACAAACTTTTCCAACTGCTTGAGTTTTCCATATTGAGACAAGAGATTTTCAACCGTTACACGGAATTTTTACCTGATAACCGTAATTTACGCGAAGATGGAAAGAAAATTCACCTGTTGACA
>CAZUHZ010000112.1:0-6975 GCA_964620895.1 uncultured Dysgonomonadaceae bacterium
ATTCTGAACATTTAGTCCATTCTTAAATTCATATTTAGCTCCTATATTAAGTCCTGCATGCGAAAAGTGAACTCCCACTATTGGAGCAACGCCCCAACCTGACTGCTTACTTTCTAAATGTGCACCATCGGCTGCCATTTTAACGGGTAATGCTAGTTTATCTTTATCCTCTTGAGAAGTAGCAGGATTGTTAAGCACGAAATTAAAAATAGATGAAGGGTCCATAAAGCCACTATTATCAGGAATACCTGTTTGAGTCATTAGTCCTTCAGAATCTACATTTAACTTTAAATCTGTAAGATGCCCTTCGTATTCATTGTGTACAATATTCAAACGAAAACCACCATATACAGAAAACATATCATTAATCTCGTAAGCTCCACCTAATTGAGCACCAAAAATATAGTTAACCCCATGCATATACTGACTTACAGAATAGCCTTTTGATGAGAGGCTTGACCCAGGAATTCCTACTTCTAATTGCCCTCCAAGTTGATTAACAACAGGCACAAGCATTGAAACCTGTGATTCGAACGAAGGCAAACCATCATTAAAGGTAGCTTTTCCTCCACCACCTACCACTGCAAGATTTCCTGAAAGCGCCCATTTACCTTTTCTATACACACCTTGCAGGCTGGGTACTAATGGAGCCGAAGCCTTTCCTAAAAACTCTTTTGAGCCAGCACCAGTCATAGGAGCAAAAGTGGATGTGATAATCCTTTCCTGAGCAACACTTTGATTGCTAAATGAGAAGTGAAATCCTTCGGACAATTTGATTGTTCCAGCAGGATTGTAATAAGCAGCATCTGCATTAGTCGAAGCATCGAGAGCCATCAATCGTGCAAATCGTGCACTTAGATTGGTGTTGGTTAAAATACCTCCCGCAAACGATGCTGTAGTTACTGTTGATAGCATTACTACTGCTATTATACTTTTAAGCTTAGTAAAAAATTTCATTATTGACCTTTTTAATTTATACTCATGCAGTTTTACACTGCACACTATCTGTAAAACTGTGCAAAGATAGTTGTTTTGGAGAAATAACAAAGAGATGCCTCGTATTGTTTTACAAAAAAGTTATTATTAATCTTTTTAGCTGACAGTAGAATCTTGCGGATTATTGAAAAAGAGTATAATTACTAACATTTTTATTTCTTGTATCTCAACAACCGCAACGCATTGAAAACTACCACCAATGTAGAGCCTTCATGAATAACAACAGCAACTGCCATATTTGCAAAACCAAATACTGTAGCAGGAATAAGCAAAGCTACAACCCCTAAACTAATTAAAATGTTTTGCTTAATAATACGGCGGGTCATCCTACTCAAACCAATGGCAAAAGGAAGAGCATCCAATGTGTTGCCCATAAGAGCAATATCTGCTGTTTCGAGTGCAACTGCCGAGCTTGCTGCTCCCATAGCAATACCTACAGTACTATGCGCCATGGCAGGAGCATCGTTTACACCATCGCCCACCATAGCCACTTTACTTTCGCTCTCTTTTAGCTTCCTTATAGCATCCACTTTCTGCTCGGGTAATAAGCCACCCCAAGCATCGGTAATTCCGATTTCAAGAGCAACAGCATCTGCAACTTTCTGATTATCGCCAGTTAGCATAATCATTCTTTTTATACCCACTTTCTTCAATTGTTGCAATGTGCTTTTAGCCTCTTTTCGTGGTGTATCCATCAATGCTAGTATGCCAATATAGGTGTTATTGCGCCTTACAAGCATTGTAGTATTACCTTTCTCCTCAAGTGTTTCCACTTTTTCTCTTATAGCTACAGAAGGCTTTAGCGCATCAAGATTTTCGTGTAGCTCTAGGTTACCTATATATATATCATCTTCTCCCAATAGAGCTTTAACCCCCTTGCCAAGAACAGATTCTAAGTTTTGAGCCTCGGGCAGTAGGCTTCCTCCACCAATACGCTCCTTCCCATCTCTCACAATAGCCTTTGCCAAAGGGTGGTCGCTCAAGCTTTCTACAGCTACAGCAATCCTCAACAATTCATTTTCATCTACATTATCAAGCGTAACCACTTCTGTCAAGCTTGGTTTACCTTCGGTAAGCGTACCAGTTTTGTCGAATGCCAATGCTGTTAGCACACCCAAATCCTCCAACGGCCTGCCCCCTTTGATGAGCACTCCTCCTCTTGCAGCTCGCGCCACACCGCTAAGCACAGCACTGGGTGTAGATATGGCTAATGCACAAGGGCTTGATGCCACAAGCACTGTCATAGCTCGATAGAAGCTATCGTTGAAAGTTTCATCTATCACAAGGAAAGCACCCAATAGCAACACCACAAATCCTAAAATAGTAGGAACAAAGTATCGCTCAAACTTATCTGTAAAACGCTGTGTTGGCGATTTTTGTGTTTGGGCTTCATTCACCAATGTTATCAGCCTTGCAAGTGTAGTATCTTTGCTTTCTTTTATTACTTTCACTTCTAACGAACCACTACCGTTAATTGTTCCTGAATAGACCCTATTCTCGCTACTAATATCTTTCTCTTTCGAATAGTCTATTGCTGTATCGGCAACAGCCTGTTTATCAACAGGAATACTCTCACCCGTAATGGATGATTGATCTACACTACTCTGTCCGTGTATCACAACTGCGTCAACAGGAATTTGACTATCGGGTCGGACTACAATTATATCATTCACCCTTACCCTATCAATATCAATCTCTTCAGTTTCCCCGTTTCGTTTTCTCAATGCAGTTTTGGGGGCAAGCTCTGCCAATGCTTTAATAGACTTCTTTGCCTTATTCATAGCATGATGTTCCAGTGCATGTCCTAAACTGAATAGAAATAGCAGTAGTGCACCTTCAACCCACTTACCCAATATGGCAGCACCAATAGCTGCAACCATCATCAGAAAATCAACCTCGAAGCCACCTTTGAAGACTCTCTCTAAAGCCTCTTTTGTTGTGAAGAAGCCTCCGAAAAAGTAAGAGCCAATATAAAAGGCAATACTCAACCACTCTGGAATAAGTGCAATAAAAGAGAAAACAAAACCAATGGCTAACAGAACACCTGAAATAATTGAGAATATCAACTCTGTGTTTTCCCCAAACACACCACCGTGCGAATGTTCATGAGCACTCACTTTACCTCTATCCTTTACAGGCCGATCTTTTACTGACTTTAAATATCTTTTAGCATCAACATATCTATCGGGTATTGAAAGCCCCTCTTTTCTCAATGCCGCTAATAGATCTGCCTCCTCCAATTTTATCTTTTCAAATTCAGCTCTCACCATTCCCGATGCAGACACAGAAACCTCAATCATGCCAGGAAGCTGTTTGAGGTTGAGCTCTATGTTGCGCGCCTGACGTGGATGACGAATGCCTTTCACCTCAATTAGTTTATGCCCTATTTTCTCACTGATAGAGGAGCCTATCTGTTTTGCAATCTTGCGAATACGGGTAATAGATATTTCTGCAGAGTTGTAGTGAAAACAGAGATAAGGCACTTCGCTATCATCTGTTTGCTGAACGTGCACCTTTTCAATTCCTTTCTGTCCTTCTAGGAGTTGAATAAACTCTTGTACACACGGATCTTTATCATCTGGAACTTCGGGAAGTAATAAAGGTATTTCTATTAATAATTTCTTCATAATCTTAGTATAAGAGTTGTTTTTGTTGTCAACATCAAATATTATTTTTCTTATAGACAAATATACAGTTTATAATGAGAATTTATTTAATGAGACTAAGAAAAACAATAATACATATTGATTCTAAATAGATTGCGAAAACAGCTGCTTTCTTTTCAATAGTTCAATACATAATCAACAATTAATTTCTGTTGCAATATCGCAATCTAATAGAAAAACAACAAAACACACTCATTGTTCTGTTAGTTGGTGTTAGTCGATATTTAAAATTGTCGAGTTTTTTATGTAAGTTTGTAGATTGTTTTTCAAAAAGAAAGCGCTACATAACCAAAAATATAAATGAGTAATCCTAAAATAATAGATATAAAAGGTGCGAGAGTAAACAACCTCAAAAATGTTGATGTAAAGATACCTCGCAACACATTTACAGTAATAACTGGTCTGTCAGGGTCGGGGAAATCTTCGCTAGCATTCGACACACTTTATGCCGAAGGGCAAAGACGCTATGTGGAGAGTTTGTCTTCTTATGCACGCCAATTTTTAGGGAGAATGCACAAACCTGAGTGCGATTATATAAAAGGGATACCCCCAGCCATTGCTATTGAGCAAAAGGTAAACACACGCAATCCACGTTCCACGGTGGGTACATCTACCGAGATATACGATTATCTACGACTGCTGTTTGCACGCATTGGCAAAACTATCTCACCAATTTCTGGTGAAGAGATTAAAAAACACTCGGTAGGTGATGTAGTTGCTCGCATGAAATCATACCCCGAAGAAACTCGCATGGCTGTGCTCACCAACATTGAATTGCGCAGTGAACGCACACTCCGGGAGCAATTGGAAGTGTTGCAGAAAGAGGGCTATACACGCATAGAGTTTAATGATGAATTCTTTAGGATAGATGATTTCTTAACACGCGAGTCGCTTCCTGCTGATGAGGATGTGCTTTTAGTAATTGACCGATTGACTACAGGTTCGGACAAAAGCACAATTAGTAGATTTTCCGATTCAGTAGAAACTGCCTTTTTGGAAGGATATGGAGATTGTGTAATTAAGTTTTGGACCGATATTGGGATTGAAAGAGCGTTATTCTCTAATCGTTTCGAAGCAGATGGAATAGTTTTTGAAGAACCTACCGATTTAATGTTCAGCTTCAATAGTCCAGTGGGTGCTTGCCCCAAATGCGAGGGTTTTGGCAAAGTAATGGGAATAGATGAAAACTTGGTTGTACCCGACAAAAGTCTATCTGTTTATGAAGGTGCCATTGCCTGTTGGAGAGGCGAGAAGATGGGCGAGTGGCAGAAAGAGTTTATTGATAAAGTTTGGAAATACGACTTCCCAGTTCACCGCGCCTATTACGATCTATCGGACGCAGAGAAAGACTTGTTGTGGAATGGCAATAAAGAAGTCTATGGCATCAATAGTTTTATCAAAATGCTCGAAGAGAACCTTTATAAGATTCAATACAGAGTGATGTTGTCACGCTATCGTGGAAAAACAATTTGCCCGTTGTGCAAAGGAGCACGCTTAAAGAAAGAGGCGCTTTATGTAAAGATTGGAGGCAAGTCGATAGCCGATTTGGTGCTGATGCCTATTTATAAACTAAAAGATTTTTTTGACACACTTGAATTAGATGAAACTGATACTGCAATTGCAAAGCGACTGTTGATTGAGATAGAAAACCGAGTACAGTTTTTGATGAATGTGGGGTTGTCATATCTTACTTTGAATAGATTATCCAACACTCTATCGGGTGGTGAGAGTCAACGAATCAATATTGCCTCATCGCTGGGCAGCAGTTTAGTAGGGTCGCTCTACATATTAGACGAACCAAGTATTGGTCTTCATTCGCGCGATACAGAGTTGCTAATTAATGTATTAAAAGACCTCAAAGATATTGGCAACACAGTAGTGGTAGTTGAACACGATGAGGAGATAATTCGTGCTGCTGACTACATCATAGATATCGGTCCATTGGCAGGACGACTGGGTGGCGAAATCATCTACCAAGGTGAAGTTGACAAACTTGTTTCAACATCCGACAGCTATACTGTAAAGTATTTGATTGGTGAAGAGAAGATTGAAGTGCCCAAGCAACGAAGAAAATGGAACAACTATATTGAGATAAAAGGTGCGCGCCACAACAATTTGCAGAACATAGATGTGAAGATACCTTTAGGAGTGATGTCTGTTGTTACAGGTGTGAGCGGTTCGGGTAAGTCATCGCTGATTAATAATGTTTTCTATCATGCACTAAAAGATAAAGTTGAAAATGCGACTACTAAAAACATTGATTATGACGAAATAGCGGGAGATTATAACTTAATCAACCGAGTAGAGCTGGTAGATCAAAACCCTATTGGTAGATCATCCCGTTCAAATCCTGTTACCTATATAAAAGCATACGACGAAATACGGAAACTATTCGCTGCACAGCCATTGGCTAAGCAATTGAACTTCACTCCTGCTTTTTTCTCATTCAATGTTGATGGAGGACGATGCGAAGAATGCAAAGGTGATGGTGAGATTGTTGTAGAGATGCAATTTATGGCCGATTTGAAATTGACTTGTGAAACGTGCCACGGCAAACGTTTCAATTCTGATGTTTTAGAAGTAGAGTATAAAGGCAAAAACATCCACGATGTGTTGAATATGACCATCGATCAAGCAATGGAGTTCTTCGGATCAAAAAAGGGTGGCACAGAGAAAAAGATAGTCAAGCGGATGAAGCCCCTACAAGATGTAGGTTTGGGCTATGTCAAATTGGGACAATCCTCATCAACCCTCTCGGGTGGTGAGAGCCAACGTGTAAAACTGGCTTTCTTTTTAGGAGAAGAGAAAACAGATTCCACCCTATTTATTTTTGATGAACCAACAACAGGTCTTCACTTTCACGACATAAACACACTACTGAATGCATTTTACGCATTGATAGAAAGAGGTCACACTATTGTGATAATCGAACACAATATGGATGTGATAAAATGTGCAGACTATATTATAGATTTAGGTCCTGGTGGTGGAGACAAAGGCGGCAAGGTAGTTACCTGTGGCACACCCGAAGAGGTGGTGAAGTGCAAAGACTCTTATACTGCTGAGTATTTGAAGGATAAACTAGAAGTATCTTAACATAGATAATCTTAAAAAAGCGCAGTTATTCTTTTCTCAAAATAAGTTTTAATTCAAAAAAGAACTAACTTTGTTTTGAAAAAAGAAGAAAACAACAGATTTATAGTTCATAAATAAATCATTAAAGCAAAAAACAATAGTAAAACATAAATTTTTTATTAGAATAATTCATTATGAGTAAAAAACCAGTATCGTTAATTATATTAGATGGTTGGGG
>CAZUHZ010000113.1:0-6949 GCA_964620895.1 uncultured Dysgonomonadaceae bacterium
TAAATGTAGTGCATCACTTCCGCAACAACCCAAGTGTTGTAATGTGGTTTATTGGCAACGAGGTGGAAGAGCAAAGCGTGATGTGGGGAGCAAGACGAGCTCGTTTTCTGCAAGATATTATACAGCGTGAAGACCCAACCCGTTTCGTATCAAACGGAATGGACCGTCCCGATGCAGTTTACAACAATGGCATGGCAGCTATGATGGATGTGGCAGGATTCAACTATCGTCCTTTCCGATACAAAGAGGCTTACGGACGTTTGCCACAGCAGATTATACTGGGTGCTGAGACGGCTTCAACCGTAAGTTCACGTGGTGTGTACAAGTTTCCTGTTGAGCGTAAATCAATGGCAGTTTACGACGACCATCAATCATCGTCATACGACGTAGAACATTGCGCTTGGAGCGACTTGCCCGAAGACAACTTCGTGTATCACGAAGATTTGAACTACTGTATAGGCGAGTTTGTATGGACAGGTTTCGACTACTTGGGCGAACCAACTCCGTATTACACCAATTGGCCAAGCCATAGCTCACTATTCGGAATTGTTGACCTTGCAGGCATTCCAAAAGACAGATTCTATCTCTACCGCAGCCATTGGGCTCCAGAGAAAGAGACCCTACACATATTACCACACTGGACATGGGATGGGCGCAAAGGCGAAACCACTCCTGTGTTTGTTTACACCAACCATCCAACAGTAGAATTGTTTATAAATGGTGTGAGCCAAGGCAAACGAACTAAAGACACATCACTTGGAATTGATGACACTTACACAGAGGAAGCTCAAAAAGAGTTTGTGCGTCAAAAACGTTACCGC
Organism: uncultured Dysgonomonadaceae bacterium; assembly: GCA_964620895.1. GTDB lineage: Bacteria > Bacteroidota > Bacteroidia > Bacteroidales > Dysgonomonadaceae > UBA2632. The sequence goes on from CAZUHZ010000113.1 coordinate 822, forward strand.
CTAATGTGGATGAATACTAAATACGAGCCTGGCACGGTAAAAGCTATAGCTTATGATGCCGAAGGCAATGAGGTGGGCACAACAGAGGTTCACACTGCAGGCAAACCACACCACTTGATGCTTGAAGCAGACCGCAAAACCATTAAAGCCGATGGCAAGGACTTATCGTTTATCACCGTATCAGTGGTTGATAAAGATGGCAACTTGTGTCCACATACCAATGATTTGGTGGCGTTCAGAGTAAAAGGTGAAGGAACATACCGTGCAGGAGCTAATGGAAACTCAGCATCGCTCGACCTGTTTCACGAGCCACAAATGCACCTCTTCAATGGAAAACTAACAGCTATTGTTGAATCGTTGGAAAACCAGGCTGGAACAATCAAGCTTGAAGCATCAGCCAAAGGTGTAAAAGGTGCTACTATTGAAATAGAAACAACATTACAATAATATTTATCTAACAATCGAAATGTTTACCCCCGAATTTAAAGCTGCGCTTGCATTGCTGCCATCTAAAGAAAAAGACAAACTACTGTGGCGATTGATAAAAAGGGATGAGCTATTGGCTCATCGCCTTGAATATGAGCTACTAGCTCCTTATGATGCTGTTGATAAGCGTAATGAATTGGCTGATAAAATAAGACAATCCGCTACTTTTATGCTTAAACAAGAAGATATACTTTCATCTGTATTATCACAATTTAGGTATATGAGTGGCGATATTACACGTCATGTTTATATTACCAAAGATAAAGTGGGCGAGATACTGCTCAATTTTGTGTTGCTAAAAGAGGCAATTAATCTTTTAAACAATCCAAAGTATAGATTCCCACGTGATTTGCATAAATACGTGGTATATATGACCAATAAACTTTTTAGAACCTGTATGTTGGTAAACAAACTGCATATCGATTACCACATTGAACTGGAGGACGATGCACATAAGCTGGGACAAATTATTGGTGACAATGATATCATGATGCAATATTTGAAACATGTGATGTTCGATGTAAAATGGTTGTTGCAATTTGATATCCCTGAAGGGCTTGACAAGCATTATAAAGAGGTGAAGCAAGATGGGTTGCTTAAATAATGGACAACAACAAAGAAGTGCCTGCTCTCGGGTGATAGTGTTCAATATTCTCTGTTACACAAGAGCGTCCTTATCACAATGAAATTAAGCTTGCACATCCTAACAAAAGAATGACATTTAAGGCAAATTCAATCCGAAGGGAAGAAGACAATCTAATTGTTGGGTTTGAACTCGTTCCATACAATGCAGATATCCGAATAAATGAAAAACGGGCTACATTGGGTTCACCCTCAAAGATTCCATAGCGCAAACTGCTTACTACCAAGCTTATAACATAAAAAATAATTCGATTACCATTAAAATATTACGACAATGAAGATGAAAATATATTTTACCAACCTGTTTTTTTTCTTATCACTCTTACTTGTTGCCCAAAACATTCAAATCACCCACGGACCATATCTGCAAGCTATGAACGAAGAGGGTGTAACTATTGTGTGGACAACAAACAAGGAGGCTGTTTCGTGGGTTGAAATTGCGCCTGATGGCACAGATAGCTTTTACGCAGAGGAGCGCACTCCTTTTTATGACACTGCTCATGGCACCAGGGTAGTGGATTCGTTGCACAGAGTGAAAATAGAGGGGTTGACACCTGGAACAACCTATCGCTATCGAATATTCTCAAAAGAAGTACTGGGATATCGGGGGTATCGCATTCTATATGGCGCCATTGCATCTACCGATGTGTACCAAAGTAAGCCTTTAAGTTTCACCACGTTGGATAAAAACAAATCGGAAACTACTTTCAAAATGGTAAATGACATCCACAACCGTGCAGATATGCTGAGCGATATGTTACGCAATGTAAATCGTGAGAATACCGACCTTGTGCTTTTCAATGGCGATATGGTATCGACTATGAGCAACGAAAATGTTATTTTCGAAGGCTTTATGGACAGCGTTGTTACGCTATTTGCAAAAGAAGTACCCATCTTTTATGCACGAGGCAATCATGAAACGCGTGGACCATTTAGTGTTCGCTTTGCAGACTATTTCCCAACCACTACAAACAACCTGTATTATACCTTCAGGCAAGGTCCCGTGCAGTTTATTGTGCTGGATGGTGGAGAAGACAAACCAGACTCGGACATCGAGTACTCAGAACTGTCGCAATACGATGCGTATCGCACTAAACAACAACAATGGTTGGAAAAGATAGTGGAAACTCCCGAGTATAAAGATGCTCTCTATCGTGTTGTGGTAATACATATACCTCCTTTAGGATCTACATGGCATGGAACATTAGATTTGCAGCGTAAATTCCTGCCTATTCTCAACAAATCGGATGTGGATATTATGCTTTGCGGACACACTCACAGATATGAATATATCGAACCAAATAATATTGCCACATTCCCTATCCTCATCAACGATAACGAGACCTATCTTGATGTAAAAGCCAACAGCCAAGAGTTGAGACTATTGGTAAGAGACCCAGAAGGAAAAGAAATACATCAACATATAATTAAAAAATAGCTGCATAATCAAACGACCAAGTGCCAGTCAAGGTATTTAGGAATTGCAGTAAACAAAAAATTTAGCTGTTTAATTATTTGCAAAATGTTTGTTTTAAGCAAAATAAGTCCTAAATTGTCGGTTTCTAAAAAACTCTTCGATGAAACCAAAAATAACGCTCCTTTTCCTTCTCATTGCATTTATAGCAAATGCGCAGTATGACTATTACAACAATCAAACCCAGCTTGGAGTGGGTATAGGTAGCAACCTTGTATCAGTTGTAGGCGATGATGTGAAACCTACAGAAATATCTATGCGATTTCGTATCAACCGCAAACACATATTGCAACTCTACATGCCCTATCTTAAACAAAACGACACCTTTAAATCAAAGGGCGATCCTGAAATGGGGTTGATAAAAACATCGTTAAACACCAAGAAGCGCCTGTATGGCATTGGGTTGGACTATGATTATGCATTGCATTCCTTTTCTTCACTCGATTTTGTGGTAGGATTGCGGGCAGAACTACAACTCTATCAATACCGTACAAGGCTTACCAATACTAAATTCTCGTCGGGTAGTAACTATAGTGACATTGAGTTTACATATCATAATAAGGAAACTAGGAACTATATTGTTAGCCCTACAGCTGGTTTAAGACTCAACCTAAATCGATTTTCAATAGATGCCAAAGTCTTATTGTCTATGCTGTCAACAAAAGGAGATGTTGACGGTAGTATAGAAATTAATAAAGGAATGCCGAAAGATTGGACTGACCATATATCAAACAAATTTAAACTAAAACCGGGCATCAGTATATCCACTTCATATTTTTTCTAATTAAAAAAAAGTTTATTTATGAAAACCAAAACAACACTTTTATTTATTCTATTTGCTGCATTGTCTTTTGCTCAAACGAGAAATGAAATTAATATTCCAGATATAATGGGATATAAAACCTTGAAATGCGACCTGCACATTCATACTGTTTTTTCAGATGGCTTGGTTTGGCCCTCCGTTAGGGTTGATGAGGCATACCGAGAGGGGTTGGATGTGATAGCAATAACAGATCATCTAGAGTATCGTCCTTTTAAAGATGATGTTGTTGCATCGCACAACAGATCGTATGAAATTGCAGCTAATGCTATAAGAGACAGAGATGTGATTGTAATAAAAGGTAGCGAAATCACCCGTGGCATGCCTCCAGGACATTCAAATGCTATATTCCTTGATGATTGCGATGCGCTAGATGTGCCTGAATACATAGATGCATTTAGAGCAGCCAAAGCGCAAAATGCTTTTATCTTTTGGAATCACCCTGGATGGAAAGCGCAACAACCCGACACTACTCTTTGGTGGGACGAACACACAGAGCTTTATAATGAAGGACTTATGCAAGGAATTGAGGTGGTAAATGGCGGAGAATATTACCCTGAAGCTCATGGCTGGGCATTAGAAAAGGATTTGACCTTTCTAGGAAACTCCGATATTCATGCCCCTTCAATGATTCGAAAAGGAGAACATCGCTCAATGACACTCGTTTTTGCTAAAGAGAAGTCGGAGAATGGTGTTAAAGAGGCACTTTTAAACAGACGCACTGTTGTGTATATGCAAGATAAGTTGATTGGCGAAGAGATGTATTTGAGAGAAATAGCTGACAAGTCTGTAGAAATAGTGAATGTTACCCAACAAAACAACACGCTACTTATTGATGTGAAAAACAATTCAGACCTCCCTTTTTATCTTGAAAAGAGTGATCATGACCCGAATATAGTTTATTTCGATACATTCACTATTGAACCACACTCCAACCATACCATTACAATAAAACTAGAAAATGGAGTATCTGGCGGGAAAATGAATTTCAGAGTCACCAATCTATTGGCAAAGCCCAATGAAGGCTTGTTGATGAGTTATGATATTTGATGATACGAATGTCAGCGAATAGTTATTGTCAACTTTATTGTATCTTTGCACACTCAAAAAAACTAATGAAAATAGATGGCAAAAAGAAGACGAAAACTCCCAGTGTACGAAGGGGTAGAGATAATAGATGTAGCTGCTGAAGGCAAATCGATAGCAAAAGTAGATGGGATGACACTCTTTGTACCCTTTACTATACCAGGCGATGTAGTGGATGTGCAACCCTACCGCAAGCGTAAAAGCTTTGCCGAGGGCAAGGTAATGCGCTTTGTTGAATATTCGAAAGATAGAGTAGAGCCTGTATGTGAGCATTTTGGTGTGTGTGGTGGTTGCAAGTGGCAAATGTTGCCCTACGAGTTGCAGCTAAAACACAAACAACAACAAGTGGAGGATAATCTCACTCGTATTGGCAAAGTAGAATTGCCCGATATATCGCCTATAATGGGTGCTCCCGAAACTACCTTCTATCGTAATAAGCTAGAGTTTACATTCTCCAACAAGCGCTGGCTCACCGAGGAGGAGATTGGTAGCGACAAAGAGTTTACACAGATGAATGCATTGGGATTTCATATTCCCAAAATGTTTGACAAGGTGCTAGATATAAACAAATGCTGGTTGCAAACCGATGTGTCGAACCAGATAAGAAACTCTGTTCGTGAGTTTTGTTTGCAACACGAGTTTGAGTTCTTCGACCTGAGAGAACAAACTGGCTTGATGCGCACATTGATAATACGCACTACTAGCACGGACGAGTTGATGGTGATTGTTGTTTTCTTTGAGGACGATGAAGAGAGGCGTACTATGCTGATGCAGCACCTTGCTGACACATTTCCGCAAATTACTTCGTTGCTATACATAATTAACGAGAAGCGAAACGACACCATTACCGACCAAGAGGTGATAACCTGGAAGGGCAATGATTGCATTTATGAAGAGATGGAGGGGCTGAAATTTAAAATAGGACCAAAATCATTTTATCAAACAAATAGCGAACAGGCTTATAACTTGTATAAAGTGGCACGTGATTTTGCTCAACTATCAGAAAACGACTTGGTGTACGACCTTTATACAGGAACGGGGACGATAGCCAACTTTGTGGCGCGCGATGTGAAAAAGGTAATAGGCATAGAATATGTAGAGGAAGCTATTGAAGATGCAAGAGCTAACTCTGCAGCAAATGGTATTGAAAACACGTTGTTTTTTGCAGGCGACATGAAAGATATTTTGAATAAAGAATTCATTTTGGAGCATGGTAGCCCCGATGTGTTGATTACAGACCCTGCTCGCCCTGGCATGCACACCGAGGTGATTGAAACAATACTGTTTGCCAATCCTAAACGAATTGTTTATGTAAGTTGCAATCCCGCTACACAAGCTCGCGATCTAAGTCTGCTAGACGAAAACTATACAGTGACACGAGTACAACCTGTGGATATGTTTCCACACACCCATCATGTAGAGAATGTAGTTTTACTAGAACGGAGATAAGAAATAGAAAAGAGTTGCACTCATTGATAAAAAAAACAGAGATTACAATGTTTATATCTCTGTTTTTTTTGCATTTATAGCGATAAAAAGAATTGAACTTATAAATTGAACCTTATTAGAAAATAAAATGTGCTCATTCTTTGCTAATTAACTCGAATATTGTAACTTTGC
>CAZUHZ010000114.1:0-6867 GCA_964620895.1 uncultured Dysgonomonadaceae bacterium
GTCGAAAGAGTAAACAGCACCTTGTTTCTCGTAGAAATGGCATCCATCTCCTAGTTTTCATTTCTTTTGTCGTAGATGCGACTTTTATGTCATGATTTTCATTTCCACGACGGTGGATTTGAGTTTTATGTCATGATTGTCATTTCTTCGGACATAGATTCCAGTTTTATCTCATTTCCTAATTTTCACGGCGGTAGATTTAAGTTTTATGGCACGATTGCGAAATCCTGTGCCGTAGATTTGAATTGTATGCCATGATTGCAAAATTCTACGCAATGGTTTTCAGTTTTATGCCATGTTTGCCAAATTCTATGCGGTAGATTTGAGTTTTATGTCATGATTGTCGTTTCGTACAGATAGGATTTGATTTTCAACTTATAAAACCGCCTCCTGCTTATAAAATGCAATCTAATCTGAAGCAAATGTTTCGATTTGCAAGTTGGTCGAATAAAAGAAGGAAAACTGTAGCGGTTTTTTACGAAGATGACTTTTTTTATAAACATATTGTTTTACTAGCGATTCCTTATTTCCTTAAAAATAAGTACATTTGTATTCTAAACAGCAACTTGTCAGACATCGATATATGAAGCAACCCATTTTATATTTAATACCCGTAACTATGGGTGATACACCTATAGATAAAGTATTACCTAAATACAACACCCAAATAATCAACAGTCTATCTTACTTTATTGTAGAAAATATACGGTCGGCACGAAGGTTTCTCAAAAAATGCAACCCCACTATTGATATAAATGCCCTCACCTTTTATGAACTAAATAAACGAACTTTACCGAAGGATATTGCATCATTTTTGAATCCAATAAAGTTAGGCGAGAGTATTGGTGTTCTCTCCGAAGCAGGTTGTCCAGCAATTGCCGATCCAGGGGCTGACGTAGTTGCCATTGCTCAAAAAAACAACTACAAGGTTGTACCATTGGTGGGTCCGTCATCTATATTAATGTCGCTGATGGCATCTGGATTTAATGGACAGAGCTTTGCTTTTCACGGATATCTCCCAATTGAAGAAAACGAACGAGCGAGAGCATTAAAAGTTTTGGAGGAAAAGCTATATAAAGAGGATCAGACACAAATATTTATAGAAACTCCGTATAGGAATAATAAGATGGCAGAAGATATCTTGAAGCATTGTAAGCCTCAAACTAAGCTTTGTATTGCCATGAACATTTCGTGTGACAATGAAACTATTGTTACTAAAAAGGTAGGTGCATGGAAAGGTAAGCTACCCGATATGCATAAACAACCTTGTGTTTTTCTGATATATAAATAATCCTTGCGTGGATAATATTGAACTTACAAAATGAACATTCAACATAATATAGAACTACAACCCTACAACTCTTTTCGTACCAAAGCCAAAGCCAAGCTTTTTTGTGCCCCCAAGTCAGTAGGTGAGTTGTCAGAAATTGTAAAGCTTTACCCCAACGAAAAAAAACTGGTGTTGGGTGCAGGTTATAATCTTTTCTTTACCAAAGATTATGATGGGTTGATCATTCATCCTCAGATGGATGGTGCCAACTTGTTGTACGAAGATGATAACATAGTTGAAATAGAGGCAAATGCCGCTGAAAAATGGGACGACTTTGTGGCATATTGCGTAAAGAATCGCTATGCAGGAATTGAGACCCTATCTTTAATCCCTAGCTCTGTGGGTGCTGCTCCTGTCCAAAACATTGGGGCTTATGGCACGGAGGTACAAGATGTGATAAAACTGGTAAGAACTGTGCACCTCGAAACGGGTGAGCAAAAAGACTTTACCAACCCAATGTGTGAGTTTGGTTATCGTGATAGTATTTTTAAACGAACAGGCAAATACATTATTACGTCTGTTGTGTTCCGTTTACAAAAATCATTTACTTATCAAGCAAAATACATTGATGTGGAAAATGAACTTAAACACATAAAAAATCCAACCATGATGGATGTTCGCAATGCCGTTGTGAATATAAGAACACAAAAACTACCCGAATGTGAGGTATTGCCAAATGCTGGTAGTTTTTTCAAAAACCCATTTCTCTCTTACAAAGAGAAAGAAAATCTACTAGAACTGTTGCCTAATGCTACAGTTCACAAGGTAGATGAGCATTGCTTTAAAACTTCTGCTGCTTTTTTGATAGACAAAGCAGGGTTTTGCAATAAGCGAAAAGATAAGGTTGGCACCTACAAACGGCACTCTCTTATCATAGTAAACTATGGCACAGAGGAAGGAGAGGAAATTGTAGATTTCATGAAAGAGATTCAACAAAGCGTATATTCACAATTCAACGTGTGGTTAGAACCCGAAGTAAGAATTTATTAAGGTCATACTTCTTAGCAAACAGAATTAATTAATTATTAAATCAACACGAATATGCAATCATTTATTATAGAAGGTGGTCATGAGCTGCAGGGAGAAATTACTCCACAAGGAGCTAAAAACGAAGCTTTACAAGTAATTTGTGCAACTTTGCTTACCAACGAAGAGGTGGTAATCAACAATATCCCCAACATATTGGATGTAAACAATCTGATTGATTTGCTAAAGCGAATGGGAGTGAAAGTGAAACAACTGAGCAAAGATAGTTATTCATTTTGTGCAGATAGCATCGATTATGAATATACTCAATCGCACGATTTTGTGAAACGTTGTGGCACTCTTCGCGGATCTGTAATGTTGATTGGTCCTTTGCTTACTCGCTTTGGCAATGCTATAGTACCAACTCCTGGAGGCGATAAAATTGGTCGTCGAAGATTGGATACTCACTTGAATGGAATAATTAAATTGGGTGGACACCTTAAATTCAATGCCGAAAAACAGCTTTTTCTTCTATCTGCAAAAGAACTGAAAGGCACTTACTTGCTTCTCGACGAAGCATCTGTGACAGGAACAGCCAATTTGATTATGACAGCCGTGTTTGCTGAAGGCAAAACAACTATATTTAATGCTGCTTGTGAACCTTATGTAGTACAATTGACTAAAATGTTGGTAAGCATGGGCGCTAAAATAGAGGGTGTTGGTTCAAACCTATTGTGTGTAAAAGGAGTGAAAGAGCTGTCGGGTTGTGCACATACATTACTACCCGACATGATAGAGATTGGCAGTTTCATTGGGATAGCTGCCATGACTGGCTCTGAAATAACAATAAAAAATACATCTTTAGGTGATTTGGGCATCATTCCTCAAACATTTTCTAGATTAGGAATTAATATTGAGCAAAAAGGAAATGATATACTTGTACCTAAATATGAAAAATACACCATTGAATCATTTTTGGATGGCTCAATCCTAACCATTGCCGATGCACCTTGGCCTGGACTAACGCCCGACCTACTCAGTGTATTGCTTGTATTGGCTACAAAGGCAGAAGGTTGTGTTTTGATACATCAAAAAATGTTTGAGAGTCGCCTCTTCTTTGTTGACAAATTGATAGATATGGGTGCACAGATTATATTGTGCGACCCTCATCGTGCCACAGTAATTGGCATGGGCGATAGATTTAAACTAAAAGGCATGACAATGACTTCGCCCGACATTCGAGCTGGTATTTCTCTATTGATTGCTGCAATGGGGGCCGAAGGGATAAGTGAGATTCACAACATTGAGCAAATAGATAGAGGGTATGAAGATATAGAGGTGCGTTTGAATAAATTGGGTGCACGGATAAAGAGGATGAACTAATAAACCTTTTTTTGCAACACAGCTCATGTAATAACAAAAAGCTACTTAATATGCATTTTTATATAAATACGTTTGCTTATCGTTGATTATTTTTATTACTTTGTAAGGAAAGATTGTTAATACCTATCATATTAATATAACGCTCTAAATAAAATTATGGATCAAACAACTGTAGTTAAAGACTTAACACAAGTAACAATAAGGCTATCGGGAGACTCAGGCGACGGAATGCAACTTTCGGGGACACTGTTTTCTACTCTTTCAGCTGTGTTCGGGAACGAAATTGCTACATTTCCCGATTACCCCTCAGAAATTAGAGCACCTCAGGGTACTCTCAGTGGTGTATCAGGCTTTCAAGTACGTATAGGCTCAAAAAACATTCACACAGCAGGCGACTTAACCGATGTGTTGATTGCAATGAACCCAGCAGCACTAAAAGCAAATGCAAAACACCTCAGAAAAAACTCTATCGTTATTTTCGATACAGACTCTTTTAATAAAAGAGATTTAGAAAAGGCTGATTTCATTACCGACGACCCTTTCAAAGAATTGGGTATGAATGAACTGCAATTAGTGCCCGTTCCTATTACCTCAATGACCAAAGAGAGTTTAATGGATATGGGATTGGACAACAAAGCTGTTTTGCGCAGCAAAAACATGTTTGCCTTAGGATTAGTTTGTTGGTTGCTTAACCGTCCAGTGGAAATTGCTGATAAACTTCTTGAAAAGAAGTTTTCTAAAAAACCTAAGGTAGTCGAAGCAAACGTAAGAGTGCTGAACGATGGCTACAACTATGGAAACAACAGACACCTCACTGTATCAACTTATAGAATTGAAGCACTAGAAACTAGTAAAGGTTTCTACACCGATATAAATGGTAATCTTGCCACAGCTTACGGATTGATTGCAGGAGCTGAAAAAGCAAACATAGATTTGTTGCTTGGAAGCTACCCAATTACTCCTGCTACCGATATTTTACACGAACTAGCAAAACGAAAAGATTTTGGAATTAAGGCTCTTCAGATGGAAGACGAGATTGCTGGAATTTGTGCAGCAATTGGTGCAAGCTTTGCTGGACGATTGGGTGTTACCACAACCTCTGGACCAGGACTAGCTCTTAAGGGCGAAGCTCTTGGACTGGCAGTTATGGCAGAACTTCCCCTTGTGGTTATCGATGTTCAACGTGGAGGACCCTCAACGGGGATACCTACCAAGAGTGAACAATCTGATTTGAACCAAGCATTGTATGGTCGTAATGGCGAAAGTCCTGTTGTAGTAATTGCAGCGCTTTCTCCTACCGACTGTTTCGATAGTGCTTTTTGGGCTACTAAATTGACATTAGAACATATAACTCCTGTGGTTTTATTAACTGATGGATATATTGCCAATGGATCGTCTTCTTGGAAAATACCCAAGATGAGTGAGTATCCAGATATTAAGCCAAACTATGTAGAAAACTACAAAGGTGACAAAGAGTGGATGCCCTATCTTCGTGATGAAGAGACAAAAGCAAGATATTGGGCTTTCCCTGGAGGGAAGAAAGGCTATGCTCACCGATTGGGGGGATTAGAAAAAGATGCTGAAACAGGTGTTATTTCATCAAATCCAGAAAATCATCAATTGATGGTTGAAACACGTCAAGCCAAAATTGACAAAATTGCTGATTATATCCCAGAGTTGGAGGTAATTGGCGATGAAGATGCAGATACTATAATTGTTGGCTGGGGAGGGACATTTGGACATCTACTCGAAGCATACAAAGGGATAAAAGAGAAAGGACACAAAATTGCTTTCACACAATTCAAATTTATAGCTCCGCTTCCTAAAAACACAGAGAAAGTATTGAGAAAATATTCTCGAATTATTGTAGCAGAACAAAACTTAGGACAATTTGCTAATTATTTGAATAGCCAAATAAAAGGGCTCAACATTCACAAATACAATCGTATCACGGGCCAACCCTTCTTAGTATGGCGATTGATTGAAGAGTTTATAAACATTATTGAAGAGGAGGCATAAAAAATGGGAAATACAATAGATATAAAAGCAGAAAACTTGACATACAAACCTAAAGATTACAAAAGCGTCAATAGTGTTCGTTGGTGTCCTGGATGTGGCGACCATGCAGTGCTAAACTGCATACATAGAGCAATGGCAGAGCTAAACCTAAACCCCGATGATACTGTTATGGTTTCGGGAATTGGTTGCTCTTCTCGACTCACCTATTATATGGAAACCTACGGGATACATAGTATTCATGGGCGTGCACTACCTATTGCTACTGGAATGAAGGTGGCAAATCCGAAGCTCAATATATGGGTATCGACAGGAGATGGTGACTCGCTAGCTATTGGCGGAAATCATTTTATTCACACTATTCGCAGAAATGTTGATTTAACAATAGCTCTATTCAACAACAAAATATATGGTTTGACCAAAGGGCAATTCTCCCCCACTTCCGAAAGAGGTTTTGTAGCTAAATCTGCTCCTTACGGAACTGTTGAAGACCCCTTCAGACCTGCCGAGCTTTGCTTTGGTGCACGAGGAAAATTCTTCGGCAGAGCCATTGATGTAGATTTAAAAAATCTGACCAATACGCTGGTTGCAGCAGCTAAACACAAAGGTGCAGCAGTAGTTGAGGTTTTGCAAAACTGTGTTATCTTCAATGATGGAGTTCACAGCAAGTTTTCTAACAGAGCATGGCGCAACGAGAATACATTATTGTTGCAACATGGCGAAAAGATGATTTTTGGAGAAAATAACGATAAAGGCATTGTGATTGATGGTTGGAACCTTAAAGCCATAACTATTGGCGAAGACGGCTACACCATTGATGACGTACTCGTTCACGACTCTAGCACGAAAGACGATACACTCCATCAAAAATTGGCTCTAATGGGCACAGAAGATAGAAGTGACTTTCCTGTTGCACTAGGAGTTATCCGCGATGTAGAAGCTCCTACCTACGAGAAGGAACAAGAAAGACAGATAAAAGAAGTTCAGGCAAAAACACCTAAACGCTCTTTTGAAGAGTTTCTGATGAGTTCCGAAAACGTTTGGGAGGTAGAATAGCAATTGCAATAAAAACAATTACAAAAAAGTCTGAAAGATAAATCTTTCGGACTTTTTTCATTTAAATATAAGCTTATTCTTCAATTCTCCTTCGTTTCATCTCTTCCTTTATCAGA
>CAZUHZ010000115.1:0-6850 GCA_964620895.1 uncultured Dysgonomonadaceae bacterium
CAATAATATTAGGCATAGAATCATCGTGCGACGATACTTCAGCAGCAGTAATTGCTGATGGGGTAATTTGCTCTAACGTGGTGGCGGGTCAGCTAGTGCACAAAGAGTATGGAGGGGTAGTGCCCGAACTAGCCTCACGTGCTCATCAGCAAAACATTATCCCTGTGGTGCATAGGGCATTGAAGCTGGCTGGTGTAGCCAAGGAAGACTTGTCTGCAGTGGCATTTACAAGAGGTCCGGGGCTGTTGGGGTCGTTGCTTGTGGGTACATCGTTTGCAAAGGGATTTTCAACTGCGTTGGATATTCCTCTTATCGATGTGAATCACTTGCAAGCACATGTGTTGGCACATTTCATTAAAGAGCATGCTGCGGATGAGTCTCGTCCATCGTTTCCTTTTCTTTGCTTGTTGGTATCGGGGGGCAACTCTCAGATAATAAAGGTGGAGTCGTATAGTAAAATGGAGATAGTGGGGCAAACTATTGACGATGCAGCAGGCGAGGCTTTTGATAAATGTGCCAAGGTGATGGGATTGCCCTATCCGGGTGGACCCCTTATTGATAAACTGGCTAAGGGGGGTGATGCTGATAAGTTTAAATTTAGCAAACCACGTATTGATGGATATGACTATAGTTTTAGTGGCTTGAAGACATCGTTTCTCTATTTTTTGAGAGATGAGTTGAAGAAGGATGCCCTGTTTATAGAGAAAAACAGAGCAGACCTGTCAGCATCGTTGCAAAGAACTATTATAGAGATATTGATGGACAAGCTACGGCTTGCTGCCAATGATACAAACATACGTGAGGTGGCTGTGGCAGGGGGTGTATCTGCCAACTCTGGCTTGAGGGCTGCATTTGAAGATCATGCAAAACGATATGGGTGGAAAGTTCATATCCCCAAGTTTGAATATACAACCGACAATGCTGCTATGGTTGCCATTACGGGTTATTATAAGTATCTTGAAGGGGACTTTGCAGACAAGAGTGTGACACCTTATGCAAGAGTATCTATTTAAAAAAAATAGTCACATGAGGGGGTGGATGGGTGAAAATAGTTAGTTCCCTTTCCCCACTCAATAATATAGACAAGAAACAGACAAAAACTACTTAATACAAATAAGATAAATGAAGCAGGCAGAACAATCAACTACAGGCGAAAACAAGAAAAGCCTCAATTTTATAGAGGCAATTGTAGAGAAAGATTTGAAAGAGGGTAAGAATGATGGTAGGGTGCAAACTCGTTTTCCACCTGAGCCAAATGGCTACCTTCATATTGGTCATGCCAAGGCTATTTGTATAGACTTTGGGCTTGCTGAGAAGTACAACGGTGTGTGTAATTTGCGTTTTGATGATACAAACCCCATCAAAGAAGATGTGGAGTATGTAGAGTCTATCAAAGACAACATTCACTGGTTGGGCTTTGAGTGGGGCGATATTTTTCATGCATCCGACTATTTTCAACAATTGTGGGACTTTGCTGTGAAGCTTATAAAAGACGGCAAAGCATACATTGATGAGCAAAGTGCTGAAGAGATAGCCAAGCAAAAGGGCACACCCACCAAAGCAGGTGTTGATAGCCCATTTCGGAACAGACCCATAGAGGAGAGTTTAGAGCTGTTTGAAAAAATGAATAGTGGCGATCTTCCCGAAGGTGCTATGGTGTTGCGTGCCAAAATAGATATGGCTGCAAGTAATATGCACCTACGTGACCCAATTATTTATCGTATTATTCACGCACCACACCATCAAACAGGCACAAAATGGAAAGCCTACCCCATGTATGATTTTGCACATGGGCAGTGCGACTATTTTGAGGGGGTAACTCACTCTGTGTGTACCCTTGAGTTTGAGGTGCATCGTCCGCTCTACGATTGGTTTATTGATGAATTGGCAGATAGTGACTATCGTCCTCATCAGTACGAGTTTAATCGGCTAAACCTTACCTACACCATGATGAGTAAACGCAGACTGTTGCAGCTAGTGGAAGGTGGTTTGGTATCGGGCTGGGACGATCCACGTATGCCTACATTGGTGGGTTTGAAACGTAGGGGTTATACACCCACTTCAATTCGTGATTTTGTTGATAGAATTGGTTATACCAAATACGATGGCATGATTGACCTTGCCCTCCTTGAGCATAGCATTCGCCAAGACCTAAATGCAAAGGCTGCTAGAGTATCGGGGGTGCTCGATCCAATAAAGCTTGTCATTACCAACTATCCCGAAGATAAAACAGAGATGATGTCGGCTGTCAACAATCCTGAAGATGAGAGCATGGGTAGCCGTGATGTTGCTTTTACCAAAGAGTTGTATATAGAGCGTGACGATTTTATGGAAGATGCTCCTAAAAAGTATTTCAGATTGACTCCAGGTAGAGAAACACGATTGCGAAGTGCCTACATTGTAAAATGTACGGGATGCAAGAAGGATGAAAATGGAAATGTGTTGGAGGTATATGCTGAGTATGACCCAGAAACACGCAGTGGTTTGCCAGGTTCGGCAAGAAAAGTAAAAGGCACCATTCATTGGGTGTCTGTTCCACATAGTGTGGATGCTGAAGTGCGTTTGTACGATAGGCTATTTACAGTGGAAGACCCTGCCAATGAAAAAGAGATGGAGTTGGCTGAGATGATCAATCCCGACTCGTTGAAGATATTGAGCAACTGTAAGTTGGAGTCTTATTTAGGAGATGCCCAACCGGGCGATAATTTTCAGTTTACACGTCTTGGCTATTTTAATGTTGATATTGATTCAACTGACGATAAGTTGGTTTTCAACAGAACAGTACCGTTGCGTGACTCGTGGGCAAGAAAGAAATAGAGAGAAAAACAGACAGATAAGATAATCATTAGATTGTAAAACATTGATGGAAGGTAACGATATAGATATAAATGAACTAATTCATAAATATGAGCTGATGCGTTATGAGGGGAAGAGTGTATATTTCGACCCTGATGAGTTTGCTATTTTGGCAGACTATTATAACGATTTTGGTGATATTTCTGAAGCTGAATACATTATTGATGTTGGGCTTGAAATGCACCCTGGAAGCACCGAGCTGATGGTGGTGAAGGCAAAAGTATTGGTTGCTTCTGAAAAATACCAAGATGCCTACGATTATTTATCCATTGTTGGTGACAATGAGAGTAGCGTAGATTATCTGCAGGTAAAAATAGAGTGTTTGCTCAACTTAGATAAAACTGACGAGGCTGATGCACTTGTAGAGAAAACCTTGGCAGGAGGCGACTTGGATGGAGAAGATTTGTATAGTTTCTTGACCGAGGTGGGGTATCTGTATAACGATGTTGATAATTACGAGCGAGCAGTTTTGTTGCTCGAGGATGCTATCAAAATAGACAACTCTGATGTGGAGCTACTAGTGGACTTGTCTTACAGCTACGAAATGTTGAATAATTTCTCAAAGGCAATAGAGGTGAATAATCTGGTGCTCGACATAAATCCTTACCTGTTTGAGGCTTGGGTAAATTTGGGGAAACTTCACTCCATGATGCAAGAGTATGACAAATCGCTCGAGGCTTTTGATTTTGCTCTTACCATAAACGATGATGATGTGAGTGTTTTGAAAATGAAAGCACTTACACTATATCTGAATGATAATGCTGAGGAGGCTATTCGTGTATTTAGAGAGTGCTTAGACAGCTCCCCCGATGATGAGAGTCTGTACGACTCTTTGTTGCAAGGCTATGAGGTGATGGAGCGATATGCTGAAATGCTAGAGGTGATTGCTCAAAAAGAGGAGAGATTTGGAAAAGAGGGGGCTCTATTGCAACGTGCTCATGTATATCTCACTCAAGAGAAGTATGATGAGGCAGAAGAGGTGTTTAAGGAAATTCCTGAAGCAGACAAATACAATTACGACTATTATGTGATAGAAGGAGAATTGGCTTTTTATAACGAAGAGTTCGATAAAGCAGAAATGGCATATATGTTGGCATTGCTCGACTCTCCCAACGATGAGATTGTGATAGACAAGTTGGCAAATATAAGTATGGCACAAGAAAAATATGAAAAGGCTGCTGAATACTTAGAGCAATTGCTCGTTCTTAATCCCGATTTTCCAACTGCAAAAGCAAAACTGGCATTCCTTCGATTTGAGATTGGGGTGAAAGAACCATTTGATGAGATAATGAGCCAGTTTACCGAAGTTGAACTTAAGGCATTGTTATCGTTACTCAGTAGCCAAGATATTGACTACTCACAATACAATCGTGATCAACTATTGACTCGTTTAAATGAAGCAAGAGAGAATAGGATACTTTTCAAAAACATTAAGTACTAATACTATGACTTCACGTCTGAAAATATCTTATTGCTGATAATTATCTTTTTACAAGTTTTACTTAGCTTTACTTACAAGTTATATGAAGAAACTACTCATCCTAGCTCTGTCTCTGTTCATTGCAACAGCTATGCTTGCACAATCAGCTGATATAGAAAACCTACCTGTTGAAGTAAACGAAGAGCTGTCGCTTCTACAAAAAGTAGAAAATTGGTATAGCAAAAACATGAACTACACTACCATTACTATCCTCATGACAGTAGAAAGCTCGGTTATCCCTTTTCCATCAGAAATTGTGGTTCCACCAGCTGCCTATATTGCCAGCCAACCCGATAGTCACCTCAACATCTATCTTGTTGTGCTTTTTGCCACCATTGGTGCTCTCTTAGGTGCTATCATCAACTATTTTGGTGCTATCTATCTTGGCCGTCCCATTGTTTATAAGTTTGCAAGAAGCAAGCTAGGGCATCTGTTTTTGTTGAGTGAAGAGAAAGTGATGAAAGCAGAACTCTATTTCAATAGACAGGGCAAGATTTCCACTTTTGTAGGGCGGCTTATTCCTGGCATTCGTCAACTAATTTCTATACCCGCAGGACTAGCACGGATGAATATTGCAAGTTTTTTGTTGTACACTTTTATTGGGGCTGGCATTTGGAATGTTATATTAGCCTTGTTGGGCTACATTGCTCATGGTCAGCAAGATTTGATAAACAAATATACGCACGAGTTATCGTACATTTTCCTTGGTTTGGTAGTGCTCTTTATTGCTTATATGGTGATAAGGCAGGTGGTGAAAAGGAGGAGAAGTAATTATTAATTCTTAATTGTTAATGCACACTCAACCCCTAAAGTGGTGTTTTGAATGTGTAAAGCTAAACAGTAGTATTGTTAATTAGAATAGTACACTATGCACAATATTGATAATTGTAATTGCTAAGTGCGAAAATTCAAAATCACGAAATCACGAAATCACAAAAAACCAAAATCAGAATATCACAAATTAAAAACTCATTAATAAAATGGATAAGGAAGACATGAACAAAGCTGACCTCATCAAAAAATATGAACAGATGCGTTATATGAATAATAGAATTTATTTTGATGCAGATGAGTTTTCAGAGATAGCTAATCATTACATTCAGGAGAAAAATATTTCGGAAGCTGAAAATGTTGTAAGGATAGGTTTAAGTATGCATCCATATAGCACAGAGTTGATGATTGCTAAAGTTAAAGTGTTAGTTGCTTCAGAAAAGTATGAAGAAGGCAACAAATATTTGAACGTTATAGTTGGAGATGGAACGGATGAGGATTTACTGTTACTCAAAATTGAGTGTTTACTCAAATTAGACAGAGAGGAAGAAGCTCACTCTTTTATAAAATATGTTTTGGGAGAAAAATTAAATCAAAAAGAGCGGCATAATTTTTTATTTGATATTGGGAATCTTTTCAATAGGTTAGAAGTTTTTGATAAAGCTGTTAAGTACTTAGAGTGGGCACTAAATCTTGACTTGAATATTAAAGTGTTGAAAGAGTTGGCTTATGCATACGAAATGAACGATAATATGAGTGATGCCATAGAAATGACCAATTTAATTATTGATTTAGATCCTTATTCGTTCAGTGAATGGGTACACTTGGGGAGATTGCATATGTACAACTACGAATATGAACTATCTATTGAAGCTTATGATTTTGCTTTAGCAATAAAAGAGGCCGATGTGGATGTGCTAAAACTGAAAGCTATCACTTATAGCGAGAATTATGATTTTGAAAACGAGTTGAAAGTCTTAAATGAATGCATAGATGCTGCGCCCCATGACGAAAGTCTCTATGATGAGGTATTGCAGAAGTATAAAGAGTTTGAAGATTATTGGGGAATAGAACAAGATGAGGGGATTTTGAAAGTTTTAGAGAAAAAGGAAGCACAATTTGGCACAAAAGGCTTGCTATTGAAAATGGCTCATCTCAATTTGCGTCTCAATGAAGTGGAAAAAGCCCTAGAGATATATAATAGGATACCCGAAGAAGAAAAACATACCGTTGAGTATTACAAGTTGCAAGGAAATCTTGCTATACACACCGAAGATTATGTGGCTGCTGAAGTTGCTTACAAGAAAGCATTGGAAAAATCTCCTAACGATGTAGAAGCATTAGACTATCTTGCAGAAATTTATTCGGACTTTGACAGACACGAAGAAGCTGCGGCATGTTTAGATAAATTAATAGCACTAGACCCAGAGCGTGGCATTGCAAAATTTAGATTGGCTATTGTGAGATTTGAAATTGGAGAGAAAGAGCCTTTTAAAGAAATAATAAATAAAATTTCTGATAATGAACAACTAGGCATGTTGCTCGGTATGTTTACGTTCGTAAGTAGAGAGAAAAGAGAAAAAATAGATCACACTCAATTAACTCGTGAGGAGCTGCTGATTGGATTGGATGAAGCACGTGAGTATTATGTGCAATTGAGGAAGGAGAGGGAAGAGGAGAAATTGAAAAATAAAAATTGAAAGTTGAAAATGGTGGGAATATCTGCCTGTATAGTGTGAGATA